>DELD01000071.1 GCA_002354205.1 Micavibrio sp. UBA2705
TATTTTCATTATAATTCAATAATATATTAGAAATAAGTTGAAATGATTCAATTTTACAGGTAATCAAGCAGGAAATATATTGAAATTGCCCTACCTAAACCATAAGTGAATTATAGGTAGAGCCCTTGAAAGGTCACTTAAATGTCTGAAATTCGTAACGTCGCTATTATTGCCCATGTTGACCATGGCAAAACCACTTTAATCGACTCTATCTTCAAACAAAGCGGAACATTCCTTTCGCACCAAAATGTTGATGAGCGTATCATGGATTCCAATGACCTTGAAAAAGAGCGTGGCATTACCATTCTTGCGAAATGTACTTCTGTTGATTGGAAAGATCACCGCGTTAACATTATTGACACACCCGGACACGCCGATTTCGGCGGCGAAGTTGAACGTGTTTTATCTATGGCTGATGGCGTTATCTTGCTCGCAGACGCGGCTGAAGGCCCCATGCCACAAACAAAATTCGTGCTTTCAAAAGCACTTAAGCTTGGCCTAAAGCCAATCGTTATTGTTAATAAGATTGATAAATCTGACAGCCGCGGTGAAGACGTTGTTGATGAGGTCTTTGACCTGTTCGTATCACTTGATGCCAATGAAGAACAGCTCGACTTCCCTGTACTTTACGCTTCAGGCCGTAGCGGCTGGGCTGTTGAGAACCTTGATGATCCACGTGACAACCTTGACCCGCTGATGGACTTAATTACCAAACACGTCCCTGCGCCAACAAACGATGTTAACGCACCATTTACTGTTCTTGCGTCAATGCTTGATAAAGATAACTTCCTTGGTCGCGTGCTTACAGGTAAAGTTTATAGCGGTCGCGCAAAAGTAAACGACACGGTTAAATCAATCGACCTAAACGGCAATAAAGTTGAAAGCTTCCGCCTGACAAAACTTTTACGTTTTGAAGGCATTGAGCGTAAGCCTGTTGACGAAGTCTCCGCCGGTGACATTATCTGTATTGCTGGCATTAAAGAAAGTACAGTGTCGAACACAATTTGCGCGCCAGAAGTTGAAACACCGATCCAGTCAACACCAATCGATCCGCCAACAATGGCAATTACAATCACAGTAAACGATTCGCCGCTTGCTGGCCGTGAAGGTTCAAAACTGACATCAACAATGATCCGTGATCGCCTTTTGGCTGAAGATGAAGGCAACGTTGCAATCTCTGTTACTGAATCTGCAAATAAAGATGCATATGAAGTTGGTGGACGTGGCGAATTGCAACTGGGTGTTCTGATTGAAACAATGCGCCGTGAAGGTTTTGAAATGACTGTTTCTAAGCCACGCGTATTAATCAAAGAAGAAAACGGCCAGAAACTTGAACCATATGAAGAAGTATTCATTGACGTTGATGAAGAATATTCAGGCACAGTTGTTGAAAAAATGCAGCAACGTAAAGCGGAAATGACAGATATGCGTCAAAGCATCGGCAAAACTCGCATCACGTTCAGAGCGCCCTCACGTGGCCTTATCGGTTACCAGAGTGAGTTTATGACCGATACGCGCGGCACAGGCGTTATGAACCGTGTATTCCTTGAATACGGCCCATATAAGGGCGACATCAGAGGCCGCCACAACGGCGTATTGATTTCAAATGGTGATGGTCAGGCCGTTAGTTACGCATTGTTTAACCTACAAGACCGTGGCTTTATGTTCATCGAACCACAAGCGGACGTCTATGAAGGCATGGTCGTAGGTCAGCATAACCGCGAAAATGACCTTGATGTAAACATTCTTAAAGGTAAAAAGCTTACAAACGTCCGTGCATCAGGTACAGATGAAGCCGTGACCCTTGTTCCGCCACGCAAAATGACTTTGGAAGACATGATGTCTTACATTAACAATGATGAATTGGTGGAAGTTACACCGAAGAATCTACGTCTACGTAAACGTTACTTAAAGCCAAGCGACAGAAAACTTGCTGCAAAAGCGTAGCTTAAATACAGTATAAAAGAACAAATAAAAAGGCGCTCCATTGTGAGCGCCTTTTTTATATTCAAAAACAAAAAGAAAAATAAAGAAAAATGCGGAGCTAGAAGCCACCGCCATCTTTGCGCATATCAAGCAAGGCATCAGGACGAACAATAGGCGACTTACTGCCGCCTGCGCCGCCTTTTGCACCATAGCGGTCATTGGCTTTAAATTCTTCTTCAAAAATCTCATCAAATTTCGGCATGATACCTTGATTGAGCAATACCGCGCAGCGTGCGAAAACTTTAAGAGATTTTTGTTCCCAATCATAGATTTCTTCGCCATAAGGCTGCCCTTTATGGCTCATAGCCTTGGTGCGCCATTCATTGGCTTTGCGTTCTTCGACAAGCACCCAAAGCAAACATTCAAATGGCGCTTCACCTTCTTGCGGGTCATCACGAATAACCTGTATCTCAGCTTCGACACTGTCTACCTCTGTACCCATGCGCACTTCTGCGCTCATGCTCACTTGCGTCGTTTCATCATAATGCGACCACGGCCATGTTTCATACGGCCCTAATATCTTCGGAACGCTGAGCATATTCATAATTTCTTTGAAGGTTTTACGCATCTTTTTCTAACATAATTCAAAAACTTACAGTTCAGTATACCATGAATAGCCTCATAATCACTATTTAACAAGCTAGAAAAATAAGAAAGCTGCTATAGGGATACCCTATAACAGCTTTTCAAAACACCCAATATTCCGGATTTGTCCGGCAAATATCAAAAGGCAAGTCAAATTTTAAAACAGCGCATGCTGCACATATCTAACTTACCACAAAGGAGATTCTCTCTCCCTCACACACATTGAAATAATGCCAGAAATTCGTAAAGACGAGGTAAAGAATAGATAAAATTTTAAATGATAAATTTATTCTTCTGCGCTTTTATCCGCTTCTGCCGCATCATCAGCCTCATGGCGTATGCCTTCGACACTGATTTTGATAGTAACGCGGTCAGCAAGCAAGGGCAGGCCGTAAGTCATGCCGAAATCAGAACGCTTAATTTCTGCCTCCGCAGAAAACCCTGCAATATACTTCCCGCTAAAAGGATGTACGCCTGATTTGTTATGATGCACATCAAGCGTTACTGGCTTATCAATGCCGCGCATCGATAATACACCGTGGACTTTGGCGGTGCTTTCATCAATAAGCTCGACAGATTCGCTAACAAAACGGATTTCTGGAAATTTTTCAACATCCAAAAAATCTTCATTTTTAAGATGTGCACTCCATTTTTCGTGCCCCATTTCAAGGCTCGCCGCATCAATCTCCACATTGACAGATGATTTTGATAAATCATCATGGTTCAAAACAAATTCACCATCAAAAGCCATAAAGCGGCCATAGGATTTTGAGAACCCTAAATGATCCCCGATAAACACGATTTGTGTATGTGGTTTTTCAAGCGCATAACGCTCAATATTCGCCGTATTTTCGACGCCCTCAACTTTTGCATCTTCAGCAAAAGCAGCCGCGCTGATACCAAAAGCAAAAACAACCATTAACGACAAAAATTTTAAAACAGTATTACGCATTTTTTTCTCACTATAAATTACATTTAAAAGGAATATATATCACTAAGTCATTTCGGCAACCACTATGCCGTATTCTGTTGCGCATTCAGCTAGCCCTTTAGGTATCGGCGTAGCGCTGGCCTCAAAAAACCAATTCGGCCCAATACGGTTAAAGCGCCCAATCTTAACGCCAACAGCTTTTTCTGCGCCAACAACTGTATCAAGTTCAAGGCGCATTAATTCAATTTGCGTATCCGCATTGACGAGGCGGAAAAAGATATTCTCAACGTCCTTAAAACTCTGTTCTTTTTCTAAGCCTTGGTAAATTGTCAAAACAACCTCCATGCCGACAATATCAAAAGGCAAGTCAGACAGCTTAATAGTGATGTTTTCATCATCGCCATCTCCCGCGCCCGTGCGGTTATCGCCATGATGCTTTACCCCGCCTTCACACGCTTCCATATTATTGTAAAAAACAAAGTCTTCATTTTCGCGGGTGCGCTCATCCTTATTTAGCAAGAATAAAGACACATCAAGGTCAGGCGTAGAATCATCCGAGAACACTTTCGCATCCCAGCCCATACCAATCATAACGCGTTTTAACCCTGGATCCATGCGCGTTAAATTAACCTCTTCGCCCAAAGATACGCGGTTAATACTCGCAGGCTTAGCAAGCGCATTATCGTCATCGACCAGTTCTTCCTTGGGCGCATCCGTAGCCGCCGCAGCGCTTTGATGCTCTCCACTTTGACTGACATCAATATTACTCACTTCTTCCGGCTGTTCATTTACCGGCAAATCGGGGAGTTCAGGGACAGCTGGTGGCGCACCGCCAAATTGCGATGGACCATTATGAGGCGCCATAACATCAATCGGGCGAATATCATCATCTTCATGATCGCCCGTTTCAACAATCATGTCATCATCGTCTTCGTGTCCACCGCTAGCGTTGCGCACAACATCTTCTTGCGCAGGAGACATTGGCGTTTCAGGCGGGGCAACATGGTCCAGCGTAATATCAGAAGCATCCGGCAAAGGCGGCACGCCAGATCTCGGGGCTGCGGGCGCAGGGTTTGGAGCTGAGCTTGGGGCAGGATTCGGCGCGGGGTTTGGCGCAGGGTTGCCTGCAGCCTTTTCTTCTGGCGGTGCGCCACTTAACAAGCGATCCAACTCCGCAGGGTCTGGCACAGGATTCGCCGGCAGCGCAGGCTTAAGCTGCTGTCTATTGTCACCTTCTTCTGCCGAGGACTGCGCCGACGGCTCAGCTTCGGCGTCACCCTCATCTTCGTAATCGTCTAAATTGATATCTATCGGATTAAGTAGATCATCATCCATAAATCATCCCCCTACTGGAATATGAATATCTGACATGAATAAAGCATATACGCCAATCGTATAAGCCACATATGCCGCAACAAAGACATAGCCAACGGTTTTATGTATCTTACGTGCAAAAAGTAACAATGCCGCAAACAATACCGAAACGCCGACAACTAGCATCAGGTTCAAATTCATTAATTCTGCATTTTCACCAAGACCTGATATTGGCTTAATTGCTGATGTTACACCAATAATCATTAAAATATTAAAAACATTCGAGCCTATAATATTACCAAGCACAATGTCATTATGTTTTTTCAGTGCCGCGATAACGCAGGTCGAGAGCTCAGGCAAAGAAGTCCCCAGCGCAATCAATGTCAAACCAATCACCGCTTCGGGCACGCCGATAATATGTGCGCTCACTTGCGCCCCACGCACAAGTAAATCTGCGCCGACCGCAATAAAGCCAAGTCCCAGTAATAAAAATAAAATAGCAAGCGCCATTGATTTAAACTCAGGTTCTTCAATTTCTTCAATCTGCGCTTCGCCCTTTCGCGCCATGCTGTATTGCCACAGCACATAAACAAGCAGCAAGCCAATCATAACCAAACCTGAAGCGCGGCTCATATCGCCTGTCGTGACCAAAAAGACAAAATAAAGCGTCGCAAGGATCATCACGCCTAAGTCACGGATAAGATCTTTCGGACGCGCGGGTATCGTCGCAATCGCCGCCGTTACACCAATCACCAATAATATATTGGCGATGTTTGAACCAATTACATTACCAATCGCAATCCCTGGGGAGCCGTTCAAATTCGCATTCACAGATACAATAAGTTCAGGCAAAGACGTACCGAAAGCAATAATCGTAAAACCAACGATTAAGGGCGACACACCTAAATGGCGTGCGATATAAACCGCGCCATCAATCGTCCAGTTGCCACCGCGGATTAACATTATCATCCCAAGACCTAAAGAGCCCAAAGCTAAAATAAAGGCCTGACTGGTCGCCAATTCGTACATTACTACTATTCTTTCATTTCATTATTTTTCATTGCGCAAAAAACAACAGGGCGCATATCGATCAAATATAATACATATTGATATATAATCCAATACAGCAAAGCACAATAAAAGCAAAAAACCGCACAAAAAGCGCTATTCGCCCTTGTGACCATCATCCCACTGCAAGCCCCAACCAAAAGCGCGATCCATTTCTTCGTGTCCGGGGAAAAACTCCGTATAATTCGTAACGTTCATACCGTTACGATTGTTTTCAAGACCCGCAATAACGCAGAGTGACAAATTTTTACTATGCACAGATGGAGAGACAACAATTTGTTTTTCGCCAGGGATACGTAACTGAATTTGCGGCGCGACCTGCGCCCAGTCTTGCGCGCCTTTATAAATGTAAATATAAAGAATAACGCGTTTGATTTCGCTCCATTTCTGGCCATTAATCAGCATATATTCATCATCACCCTCCGCGTCACCTGTACGCTCGTCACCTGAAAGCTGAATATAAGGCGCTGCGTTGTAACTACCGAAAAGCTCACCAAAAGCTTGCACTGCGCCGCGCGTGCCGTCTTGCATTTCATACAAGCAGCCCAAGTCGAGGTCGATATCGAGCTTCTTCTCAATCTTAAGCAAACGCCCAATCATGCTTTTACTCAGCGCCGTTTCATTATCCCACGCAGCGCCGACATTTATTTTATCAAAGCCGCCTTTTGGCGGGCTAACGGCGATTGAATCGCCTGAACGTCCAAGGAAGTCATTATTCCCTGCTGTTTCTTGGTTACGGCAGACATAGCCCGCCGCGCCCAGTGAGTTACCATGCCGCGAAAATTCTAATCTAGATTTTGACGCGTTACTTAACGATTCCTGTGAAGACATTTAACCTACCTTGAAATTAATCCTGCTATTTATACGGTTGCGCTTGCAATCTCGTACTAATTTGATAAAAACTACCTAACATAAAGTTAAAGCAATCCTCAAAAACTGCAAGGACGATTTAAATGGCATCTTATCAGTATGTTTTCGTAATGAAAAGTGTATCCAAAACCTTTGGTGGCGGTAAAAAAGTATTAGATGATATTACACTTAGCTTCCTCCCCGGCGCTAAAATTGGCGTGTTAGGCCCAAATGGTTCAGGTAAATCGACATTATTAAAAATAATGGCTGGCGTGGATAAAGAATATCAAGGCGAAGCATGGGCCGCAGAAGGCACAAAAATTGGCTACTTAGAACAAGAGCCAAAATTAGATGAAACAAAAAATGTACGTGAGAACGTCACTGAAGGCCTCAAAGAGATAAAAGCCCTTGTCGACCGCTTCAATGAAATTGGCGGCGAAATGGGTGAAGCTGATTGCGACATGGATGCCTTAATGGCTGAAATGGGTGAGCTACAAGAAAAAATTGACGCTGTTGATGGCTGGGAAATTGACCGCACGCTTGATATGGCGATGCAGGCACTACACTGCCCACCGGGTGATGCGAGCATTAAAAACCTTTCAGGCGGTGAAAGGCGTCGCGTCGCGCTTTGTAAGCTTTTGCTTGAAAAGCCTGACATGCTGCTGCTTGATGAACCAACCAACCACTTGGACGCAGAATCCGTGGCATGGCTACAAAGCTATCTGGCACAATATAGCGGCACAGTCGTTATGATTACCCACGATCGTTATTTCCTTGATAACGTCACAGGCTGGATTCTTGAACTTGACCGCGGCAGTGGCATCCCATACGAAGGCAATTACTCTGCCTACTTAGATTCAAAAGCCAAGCGCCTAGAGCAAGAAGCGCGTGAAGATTCAACGCGTCAGAAAACACTTGATCGTGAACTGGCATGGATACGTCAGTCGCCAGAAGGCCGCCGTAAAAAATCTAAAGCGCGTATTTCGTCTTATGAAGAATTATTCGCCGCAAGCCAGCGTGAAGATGTCCGCACCGCGCAAATCGTTATTCCAACGCCGCCGCGCCTTGGTAACCTTGTGGTTGAAGCGACCAACATCAAAAAGTCATTCGGCGATAAAGAACTGATCCAAGATCTCTCCTTTAAATTACCACCGGGCGGCATTGTTGGCGTTATCGGCGCAAACGGCGCGGGTAAAACCACATTATTTAAAATGATTACTGGCGTTGACACGCCTGATGGCGGCGAATTGCGCGTTGGCGAAACTGTGCAGCTTGGCTATGTTGACCAAAGCCGCGACAGCCTTGACGACAGCAAAAACGTTTGGGAAGAAATATCCGAAGGCCTTGATATGATGAAACTTGGCAATATTGAAATGTCGAGCCGTGCCTATGTATCATCGTTCAACTTCCGCGGCCCCGACCAACAGAAAAATGTTGGTAAGCTTTCCGGCGGTGAACGTAACCGCGTTCATATGGCGAAAATGCTCCGCAGTGATGCCAACCTCATCCTTCTTGATGAACCAACAAATGATTTGGATACAGAAACATTATCGGCGTTAGAAGAAGCTTTGGAAAAATTCGCAGGCTGCGCTGTTGTAATCTCTCACGATCGCTGGTTCTTAGACCGCCTCGCAACGCATATTCTCGCTTTTGAGGGCAATGGTCAAGTTGTCTGGTTTGAAGGTAACTATGAAGATTACACCGAAGACCGCAAGCGCCGTACAGGCGATGATGGCGAAGTTAAAGTCCGTGCACGTTTCGCGTAAATTCGTTTGAAAGAAACAGATAAATAGCGCCGCTGTGAGCATTGTTTCCCAGCGGCGTTTTTATGCCCTCATGCCGGTAATCGGGCGTGTATAGACGGACGTTCCGCTACGCTCAGCTTCACTTTTCACTTTTAAATATTCCAGCGCCATGTTGCGTGCAATTTTTCGCGTTACATTACATTCGGGAATTTCATGCGTGGGAAATGGCGCATCATCTAAAGCGAGAATATTTTGAATATAGCCCTTATCTTCTAAGGCCTTTAATTCATAAAGCCCCGCATCAGACAAATAAATATTTTTGCCTGCGCTGAGAAGCTCACTAACCATAGATAAGGAATAGCCAATCACAGCAATATGGTCGGCACGCGCAATTAAGCCGCGATAGGGATTATAATCATTAATCGCAGCATCATAGCTCTGCCCGATAACGCGAATAGATTTTTTACCGCCTGCATTTTTCTCGGATATCTGTGCTTCTAAATTATTTTTAAACGCTTCATAGCGCGCCTGTCCTGTGCGGCGGCACGGCATAATAAAACAATCTAGCGCATTATAATGCATAGACATATCTGCAATTTTCTGTGTGACAGCATCAATTTCCGCGCACATATCCTGCTGCGCATTGTCGTCAAGCATAAAATCAGGGTCGCCGCCCATAAAGATGCCGAGTAAAGGCGCTTGTATATCAGGATAGTGCTGCACGAAACCACGCCCTTCCGTAGCTAGCCGCTCAGGGGTAATGTCATGAACAACCAATGACTTAAGCCCCTCGCCATTAAGCGATGAAATCACTTCGTTAACGCAGTTATTATAGCCCATCAAGCCCGCCTCATTAATGCCGCTTTGCGTAAAATGGTCCAGAACATCGACCGCACAATGCCGCCCAAGTAGGAAATGCGGCTTGCGATGCTGCGCCAAATAGCGCACGAGCTTATCTTGATACACAGAAGGCGCATTATAATCCGCCGCATCATTAAAATGGGCTTGCACAACGCTTTGATCAACATAAACATATTCGCCATCAATCATTTCAGCAATGCACTGGGCGAGGCCGATTGTGCCATGCGCGTCACCGCGATGCGGATCATCTTGCCCAATATAAGCCATGATAAGCGGCTTCGCACCGTCGCAAGCAGCCGCGCTTTTAAAAGCAGCTTTAAGGTCTATGTCTTTTTTATTTGCACTCAAAGACACTGTAAACCCCGCGCATCATTCCTCTGCGGCATTCCTCGTAAATCAAGGTATTCTTCTGCAATGTTGTATGCAACCTCCGCCGTCACATCGATGCGCGGCATTGACGCTCTGCGAAAAACCTGATGAGAAGCATCACATAAATCAATAATATGCCCCTGCGATATAAGCGCATCAACCATAAAAGGCGGCTGCGTCATATATAGCGGCTTTTTCGTGTAGAGCGCCTCACTAGTCAACGAGCCAGATTCGCCTACCATAACTAAATGGTCGGCTTGATCCAGCAAGCCATGATAAGGATTATAACCTGCAGTGATTGTCGCGTAGTCTTCCCCTATGACCTGCATGTTAATTCTGCTATATTTCGCCATCTCTTTTAAATAGGACATATAGCGTTCATACATTACACCGCTTCTTAAAGATGGGCACAGGTAAAACGTCACATCATGCCCCATGCGCTCCGCCATAACCGACATTTTTCTAACCGCCGTATCCGCACCACTGGCAAGTGCCCCGCCAAGCATCACACCAATTAATGAGCCACGGATATTTTTAACTTTATCACGAAAAACCAAGCCCGCATCAATCAAAGCAGCATCCGTCAAATCGTGAGAAACAAGGCCTTGTCCATTATTACTCCGCGCGTTTGAATAAGCTTCATTCCAACGGCTTTCTTCCAACAAGGGCTTTACGCGAAGATGCGCGCTTAAATCTGCAGACTGATTACCTATAATAATATCCACGTGCGCGACCTGCTGCGCATAGGCTTTTAGCTGTGCGTCATAACCAGATTTTTGGTTGAATTTCTGTGATAAAGATTGCGCATCAACATATTCATAACGCCCGCCGAGCATCTGCGCGACTTGCCGTGCCACGCCAATTGCGCCCTTACTATCACCACGCAGCGGCTCATCTTGACCAATAAAAGCCACGACTAAAGGGCCGCTATTTTTATCTGATTGATTTGTCCGTGCATTATAATGCATCTTCGCTTCCCTATATTTGATGCCATTTATATAGCAAGCAAAACAGACTTATGTCAATAAATTTAAGGAAATCAATGATATTCGTATTATTTATGGCATTCAATTGACACTCTATGTTATGATTTATAGGTCTTTATACTTTTTTTATCGATTCAAGTATCAAAGGCATGGGGCTGATTTTGTTTGGTATTTTATGGTTGCGCTATGCAAAGGCGTGATCCGTGGGGCTTGGTAGTGACCAATTCAATAGACACATATTCGTTAGATACGAAGGCCGCAGCCAAAGCGCTGCTTTTGCCTGGTGTTTTGCCGCGCCTTAAAGACCTTTTTGGATCTCCGCTTATTTTCTTGGCTTATGGCTATGCGTATTTATTCTATATGGTCAAATTACTGCCTGAATATCACCCTTATTTGCAAAAGCAAAATTTCGGCAAGTTCGGCATATTCCAAGTTCTTGGTGCAGCCAGTGAAAACATCAGCTTTGAGCTGAAAAACATTGACCGCATCATCGCCTATTTTTCTGTTTTAGCCTCTTTGTTTATCATCATCATCCTCGGCATTATGGCGCTGCTTTACGTTGTTATGGGCGCGGCATGGGCGCAAGCTCCGTCCCTCTCCCAGCTTATCCTAACGCCCGCCCCTGCCGATGACATTGCCTTAATGATGCTTGATGCCACATTCGGGATACCTGGTATTTTCCACTCATCGATGATGCCCGCCGCGCCGTCACCTTTCCACGCTGCGATGCAGACTGCATTATTTGGCCTTTATAATTATATGTTCCTTTTTATTGGTGTGATTATTTTATGCATTCATGTCATGCATGCCGTTTTTGACACCATACAATCAGGCACATTATTTGGTCGTAAGTTTAACAGCTTTTGGGGCCCGTTCCGCCTTTTGCTTGGCGTTGGCCTGCTGCTTCCCGTTGCTTACGGCATGAACTCCGCCCAATACATTATGCTTTACACGGCAAAATTCGGCTCAGGCTTAGCGACAAATGCATGGACAGCCCTCACTGACCAAGCCGTCATCCCCATTGGCGGCGTAGAGATTCAGGCCAATAACTACCGTAATTTAATTACCGAGCCCCCCCGCCCGAATATCTCAGGGCTTATCGGCTTCATGCATCTGGTTAAAACATGTGAATATTTCTATGAACAGATCAATGATGGTCACGCAGAGTTTGATAAAGACATTCGCGCCTATCACATCTACAGAAACTCATCTACAGAGATCACTGCGCCCGGCCAGTACAACACAGCCATAGCAAATGCAGAAGGCCAGTCCATCAACATCGTTTTCGGACACAAAGAAACCAGCGCCGCCACCGGCACAGAACAAGCGCAAAGATATGCCGGTAATGTCATACCTTATTGCGGCGAAGTCACTGTAGAAGTGACCAACGCCTTTTCGCCTGGCGCGCGCGCAGCGCAATCTGCATATCTTGATATCGTTATAAATTTATTTCAGCAAGCGCCCTTAGCCGTCTTTGCGCATCAGATGCATTATCTGTATATGAGCGGCGTCGACTGCCCGACACCTGCAGAGTATAATGACATACTGCTAACCACCACGACATGTGCCCCTGACATACCCGAAGCATATAAAACAACATACTTCCATGACACTTTGCAGGCACTTGCCGACACGCCAGTTGCCGCCGCCGTCGCCGCCTTACAGGCCAGTAATGAATTCGCCTATACCGCGACCCTCAGAGGGCGCGGCTGGGCTGGCGCGGGGCTATGGTACGGTCAGGTCTCAGACCTTAACGGCTCAATGATGGAAGCCGTCATGCAAGTGCCCTCTGCGACAAAACTTCCTCTTATTTTGACAAAAATTTTGGAAATGCGGACACAAGAAGAGACCGATGTCGCCGCTGAAGATATGTTCAGCCTAACATCCGCCGATGGCAGCATTATCAAAGATCTCGGCTCGACCATTGCCGGCGAACAAGACCTTGTCAAAGTTCTTGATGAAACATACAAGCTTATGCTCGGCCCAGAAAGCGCCATAAAGACCTCGACCATTGATGACACATCACCAATGAGCGCCATCGAATCTATCATTAATATGATTTTCGGTACGGCTGGCATTACGAATATGAGCAATAATAGCGATACTCATGCGATGTTCCAACTGACAGCCATCGGTAAAGGCCTGATCGAAACATCAATACGTAACCTATTAACATCGACATTAGCCTCTGCCAGTGGCGGTTTCTTCTCACAGCTCAATACCCCTGCGGCAAAAGCGTTAGGTGATGTTTCATCCGCCATTGCAGGATTTGCCAGCATGATCGGCGGGTTAACCCTCACTGCGGGCATTATTCTCTATTATATTGTGCCGCTTATGCCGTTTATGTATTTCTTTTTTGCCTGCGGACGCTGGGTGAAGTCTGTATTTGAGGCCCTTGTTGGCGCGCCATTATGGGCATTAGCACATTTGAAATATGATGGTGAAGGGCTTGGCGACATGGCGATGAGTGGATATTACCTAATTTTTGAAATTTTCATCCGCCCGATTCTTATCGTTTTTGGCCTCATTGCCGCATTAAGTATATTTGGCGCATTGGTCACCATATTAAATGACACATGGTCCATTGTAACCACCAACCTGACAGGGTTTGATCACAATGCAGACCCTGCAGATTGGGATATAGACGGCGTACGGAGCAGAATTGATCAACTGTTTTTCTCTATTTTCTATGTGATTATCATCTATGTCATGGCACAAAGCAGCTTTAAGCTTATTGACCTCATTCCCAACCAAATCCTGCGTTGGATGGGTAGCTCAACATCAAGCTTTGGCGATATGGCGCAAGATCCGCTAGATACCTTAACCCGTACAGCCGCAATTTCAGGCTCACAAATGGTGCCGCAAGTTACCGGTGCAGCGAACAGAGCAGCAAGCGGGCTCGGTTCGGCTGGCGGCGCTGCATTTAAAGGGGCGATAGGGAAGTAAGGATTAATAAGTTTTTAACGTTAAACCGCGATAAACAAAGTAGAAGTAGAGAAACAAAAAAAGAGTAAGCAATAAAAGTAATGAATAGCGATATAATAAAAAACAAAATAAACACAAAATCTGTGTTCGCTTATTTACTGTCACCACAATTAGGGCGACGGGTTAAGAACCTGTCGATAAACACAAAATGGCTTGCCCTGCTATTACTAAACATTTTTCAGATTTTGCGCTTATTGCCTGCCCATTCTTATTATACAACGCCAGAGACCTTAGATAATGTTTCCATTCGCGGCGTATTGGGACTGGCGGCCAATAATTTAAAATTCGACCTCAAACATAGTGACCAACTTATCGTTTATGCTGCGATCTTGCTCGCCATGGTACTGTTAGTTGCACAGTTTGCACTGCTCGCTTTTGTTATTTCAACAAATATGGCGCATGCGCAATTACAGTTTATGGGCTTTTTTCAGCAGCCTGTAGGCCTTGACCTGTCAAAAGACATCGCCTTTAGCATGCTTGATCAGATTTTTGGTGTGCCGGGGCTCTATAATACAACATACGCCCCCACTTCCGCCTCCACAATTCCACCATTCACGCTCGCATTGCAAGGCACATTCAAATATTATAACTTTGCAATGTCAACGGTTGCCGTCTTCTTGCTGCTCTATTTCCTATTCGTTGTCATCGTCGAAACAGTGCAAGACGGCACACCTTTTGGCCAACGCTTTGCTAGCGGCTATGTTCCGTTCCGCCTGATTATAGCCCTCGCTTTCCTTGTGCCGACATATCACGGCTTCAGCACAGGCCAACATTTAGTGTTAAACGTTGCCAAAGTCGGCGGTATATTCGCCACCAACACATGGATCGCCTTTGGCGGCGCAGTGGAAACACCGTTAGGTAACGGAGAGGAATCAATCATCCCAAAACCGAACACACCTGACACAACCGCGCTAATGGAAGGGATGCTTCTTGCCAATATATGCGCAGCATACCACAGACAAGAATATTTCCTGCAATATCAAAGCGAAATAGATTCAGGCGGAGATGCGCTCTATCATACTGAGCTCCCCATAAAAAAGCTTAGCGATGGCACAATTGAACTAAAAGATAACAACTCCACCTTCGCGCAGCCTTTGCCGATTGATCTCTACCTCATTTATGATGAACCACGTTTTGCCAACAAAGCAGCCCTGGTCAAAGGCGCTGGCTTCTCACCAACAACCGCAGCAACGTATTTTACAGAACAGCCCACAAGTACGCCGTTTATATCCGATAACATAACCGACTTGCTTGCAACAACAGAAAACAAAGACATACGACTACGTTTTGGCCAAATTCATCCCGATTTCACCGGCAATGTTATCGCCGATGGAGCAAACGCAACAGTGAAAGGCGGCGTCAATAGCAAATGCGGTGAAATTGTCATTCCTGGAGCGCCTGCGCCAACATTAGGCGTTACAGGCGCATTTAGCTCCGTCGGACAATGGCGAGTAGCCTCACTTGTAACCGTTCAGCTCATGTGGGAAACTGATGTCATAACCCGTGTTGCCCAACGTTTGCTAGCCATACACGGGCTTGCCGGCCCAGACATCTCTGGCTGTGACATCCCACTATCCCCTGGACACCCTATTGCTGCGAGCATGTGGGCAGACTGTAATTCTCCGCCCCCCTCAAGCTTTTATGATGCGCTTTTTGACCTCTACGAACTCCTCACTACGACTTATTTCCAATATGCAACGACACTCATGGAAGATGAAGTCAAAACAGCATTATCAATGAGTACAGCTGACAATTTACAAGCCAATCAAGAGCTGTACCAATATGGCTGGGCTGGCGCAGGGATGTGGTATAATAGAATTTCTGATACATATGGCGCATATACAGAAGCCTTTAAAGCGCCATACGTAAAGTCATACCCTGAAATAATGAACAAAATTGCTATGTTTAAACGTACACAGCAAAACAACACAATGGGCCCCGACCTTTTTAGCCCAGAGCTCAGTGAGGGTCGCTTTATATCGCTACCGAACCAAAACGACCTTGAGTATGCTAAAATCATATCAGAAACGATTGATACCCTTGTAACGGGGACCTCATCAGGGCGAAACAGTAAAGAAGATAAAACCAGCTCTTTCACAAATTTTATTAACATTATTTTTGGTCTAGAAGGCGTATTTAATTTACGGGAAAACGGTGATGTTCACCCCTTTGGGCAGCTCGTCGGCGCGGGTAAAGGCCTTATAGACAGCTCTATCTCCGCTTTCGCAGGGACGATCTTTACGACATCTATTTCGGGGTTCCTTTCCTCCCTTGGCTTTGAGCGCGGGGCAAAATTGGCAGATATGGCTTCCGCGATGGAATCCATGGCAGCGACAGTTGGACTCACCGCAGGCATAATCTTATTTTATGTTATTCCCATGACCCCGTTCATGTATTTCTTTTTAGCCGCAGGGCGTTGGGTAAAAAGTATTTTTGAAGCTATGATTGCCGTACCTTTATGGGCAATGGCACATATTCGGATTGATGGCACTGGCTTACCTGGCGTTGCGGGTAATGGTTACTTCCTTGTCTTTGAAATATTCCTTAGGCCCGTTTTGACATTATTTGGTCTGTTAGCATCCATGGCGACATATGGCGCATTGATGGTTATTTTTAACGATGTTTTTGATTTGGTTGTCGACAACCTCGCTAATAATGATATCTCAAACGCAGACCCTGATTACATTGATGAGTTTCGCGGCATAGTTGATATGTTCTTCTACACTGTACTCTACGCTATTGTCGCCTATATGATGGCAATGGCATCGTTTAAACTTATTGACCTTATCCCTGACAGCATTTTGCGTTGGATGGGCGCAGGCGTAAAAACATTCAGTGATGAATCTGGTAATATTGCCGAAGGTCTCAACAGTACAATTTCAATTCAAGGCGCAATGACAGCTCGCCATGTAAGCAGCATTTCAGAAGGTCTCGGTGAAGCCGGTGGCATCGCCGCAGGTGGTGGGCTACGCAGCGTTATGAAGCGTAGATAATAAAGCAGGGATAAGGTAAAGTAGGAAAAAATAATGGCATTTTTTGACAAAGCAAAAGAAAAAAAAGAACTGCATAACATTGGCGCAGGAGACGTTGTAAAATATATGACCCTCCCCCGTATATTGCCGCGCATAGCTGCGTTCATCAATACGGGCTTTAAGACCCTCGCCTTTTTCATTGCCTGCGTTTTATCAACCGTACGCCTTATTCCTGCAAACCACGAATTTATGCGCCCAAAAAACATTGGCAGCTTTGGCATTGTGCAAGTCCTTGCCGTCGCCGCCAACAATATTGAGTTTCGCAAAGACAAAGCCGATCAGGTCATCGTTTTTACCGTTATTGTTTCTGCCATAGCCATCCTCGCCTTGCAGATTCTTACTTTGGTTGCATCCTTTGTCATGCTGCCTGCTATGGCGCAAATCGCTAATATTTTTGACCCATACCCCGCAGCAATACCTGGCGGCGGCGCGACCGTCGATGGTTCAGACGGCCGATATGATATTGCCATGATCTTACTTGATCGCGTCTTTGGCATTCCTGGCTTTTTTAATTCCTGCGTAAGTATGAATGTGCCTTGCACGGGTATTAACTCTAGCGGCCTTAACAGCGCCAATGAAGTACACGCTGCCGGCGGCACATTACCTTGGCCCTTCCATGAAGGCCTGCACCAAATGTATTTATTTTATAGCCTTGCCTTGCTGGTCATTGGTTTGCTCATCTTTATTTACTTCATTATGGTGATTATTATCGAAACGGCGCAAACGGGCACACCTTTTGGCCGCCGCTTTAATTCTGTGTGGGCGCCTATTCGGATGGTTGTTGCCGTTGGGCTTCTCGTGCCGTTTGCTTTTGGTATGAATTCTGCCCAGTATATTACGCTTTACGCCGCGAAATGGGGGTCTGGCCTTGCGACAACAGCGTGGTTTAACTTTGCGTCCACACTTTCGAAATTATCGACAGAACAAGAACTGCTGGGCACACCAACCGCGCAAACCGCCAATCAGCTCCTCGCCTTTATGTCCCTTGCTTTGGCCTGTGAATACCATGAAGAGAGTACTTTTAGGTACCCTCCCGCATCAACAAGCGTCACGAAAGATGTTAAAGCATGGCTTGTCAAAAACCATACAACACCAGCAGAAAGACGCTCTACCTTCGTCGCCAATACCTACACAGATGCGCGAGATTTCTATGACGGCGGTAACGTTGTTATACGTTTCGGCGACGCTGACCCCGCCCTCAGTCAACCTGTGAATGCAAGCTTTCCGGATCCACTGCCCATTGCATATAACAATGATACGGGACAGGTAAGAGCCGCCTGCGGCGAGCTTGTTATGGTTACCACAGATATGGCCTCTGAAGGCCCCCGCTATCTTTATGATGGGTATTACAACTTAGTTTCAAGCCTATGGGCCTATAGCGCGACGGGGCTTTTACCTGACGCGGGGGGTGTCACAGGGGCGCAGAACTGTAATTCAGCGGGGAATCTTGCCGATGTACAAGAAGCACTGCAAGATAGTTCAGAGGCATGGATAACCGCACGCATTAAAGAGAGTGGCGCGGCTTCGACAGGTATTGGCGGCGCAAATTATTTTATCTCAGGTGAAACGAAGGAACATGTCCATTCTGAAGTTAACAAAGTCATTCAATGCCTTATCAACAACGCTGTAGCAATTGAACGCGCCAGTGACGCTTTCGACATCCCCCAAGATTTACTCGTCAGGGGCTGGGCTGGCGCAGGTATTTGGTACAATAAGATTGCCGCTATGAATGGCACGCTAATTAGCGCTGCCAATAATATTCCGGCGGTCACCGCATACCCCATTGCCATGGAGCGTACAGCAAAAGCGAAGCTAAGGGTTGATAAGAACGTCAGCGCAGGCGAAATTTACAACCCAAAACGTAGCAGCGGACAATTACTTAACTTGCCGCGTGGTGACGCAGAAGCGGCTGTCGCACAGGCCTATTATGATCTTTATAAATACTGGCTGACAGATTCCAATCGCATCGGCAAGGCAAGCACATCTGGCAATTTCTTTGGTGAAATGCTCAGCGCTTTATTTGGTTTAGACGGGCTGTATTCAATCACACAAAATTCAGGCGTTCACCCGCTAGCAAAACTTGTTGGTGTCGGCAAAGGCCTTATTGACGCAACGATTAGAAACTTGACTGTTGGTACGGTCGCCATGGGCGGCAGCGTTGTCGCAACCTATATTGACAACCCAGCATTATCACGTATTGGTGAAGAGGGCGGCGCAATTATTGGTGACATCATGTTTAGTGTAGCCACCGTTGGCCTTACGGCAGGCTTCGTACTTTATTACGTTATTCCATTCTTGCCGTTTATTTACTTCTTCTTCGCGGTCGGCAACTGGATCAAGACCGTATTTGAAGCCATGGTCGGCGTACCGCTATGGGCGCTTGCGCATATACGTATTGATGGCAATGGCCTACCTGGCGACGCCGCAATTAACGGCTATTATCTAATCTTCGAGATTTTCTTAAGGCCGATCATGATTATATTCGGTCTCATCGCAGGTATCACCGTCTTTGCGGCGATGGCCGCCGTATTACACGACATTTGGGATATTGTCCTCGCCAATGTTGGCGGTACAGGCGACACAGAAAAGGCAGGGCTGATTGAATCCATTCGTGGGCCAGTCGATAAGCTATTCTACCTCGTCGTCTACACCATTATCCTATATATGATGGCTGTATCATCCTTTAAGTTGGTTGAACTTATACCGCAACAAATCTTGCGTTGGATGGGGGCGAATGTATCCTCATTTGTTGATCAATCACAAGACGCTGCGGGCGGCCTTGTACAATACGCAGCGATTGGTGGCGGACATATGTTTGGACAAATTACAGGCGGCACGAAAGATGCCATGCAAAAAGGTATGGGCGCTTTAAAGAAATAAACGACGCTGAACACAACAGAGTTATAAAGGTAAAGGCATAAAAATTTATGGCTGATAAGAAGGTAAAGAACATCACCGTTCCCGTGGCATTAAAATATGCCATGTTGCCCGGTATTATCCCACGCATTGTTGAGCTTTGGCGCAGCGGCTTTGCTACGATTGCCGCCTTAATGGCACAAATTTTCTTTAATGTCGGCCTGCTTCCTGTTGGACACACATATCTGAGCGCTCAAAGTTTTGGACGTTTCGGCATCTTCAACGTTATCTTTGCCGCAAAAGAAAACCTCGCCTTTAGCCGCAAGCATCTCGATCAAATCATTATCTTCGGCTTAATTTCTTTTTCAATTTTTCTTATTTTTGCGCAAATCCTCTCCTTTGTATTTGCTGTGATTATGCCCGGAGCCTTCGCGCATATTTTTGAGACGCAAAACCCTTCAAATGATATTGCTTTTGTACTTATGGATCGCATATTTGGCGTACCCGTAACCACAGGCTCTGGCGTTATGGGCTTCTTTGGTTCTTGCGTTGGTGATATGAGCACACCATGTAGCTCTATGCGCTATGATGGTACAAACTCGGACACCGCCACGATAGAAGTCCCTCCTATTTTCCCATGGGCATTCCACCATGCATTACACCAGCTTTTCGCCTTTTTTAGCTACACGATCGCCGCCGTTGGCCTGTTTATTCTGCTGTATTTTATTGTCGCGATTATTCTCGAAAGCATCCAAAGTGGAACACCTTTTGGCAAGCGCTTTGCGAAAGGCTGGGCACCATTACGTCTTATTGCCGCATTAGGTTTAATCATACCGATATCCAATGGCCTGAACCTTGCACAATACGGCGTTTTATATTCCGCAAAGTGGGGCTCAAGCCTTGCCACCAATGTTTGGCAACAATTTAATGTCGAAGCCAGTACATCTGGGCTGATGAATGCCGAATCAATGATCGGCACACCAATGGCAAATGATGCGATGGAAATCGTTAGTTTTCTACACATTGCCACAGCCTGTAAATACGCAGAAGAACGCGTTTTCCCGTACCGCCACCTCCCCCCTGCTCCGAGCGGCGTCAACTTAGACAAACAAATAAGGGTATATCTTATTAATCCACGCAGCAACGCGGTTTTAGATGTCAGTGTGGATACGACCAACCCGCCAGATTACGACGCCGCGCGCGCTTTCTCAGATGGCGGCGATATAATAATGCGTTTTGGGTCGCTTGACCCCGCGCATAGAACTGGCGCACCTGCGAGCATAAAAGAAGCTTATGGGGCTCATTCTGGGTTTGTTTACCCCTATTGCGGCGAAATTGTTTTTGCCGCAACAAACGACACTTCGCCAGGCAGAAAGCTGGCGCAGAAAAAGTATTATGACTTTATTTGGGGTATATTAAGCTTAAGCATGGAGCCCTTTATGACCTACATAAACTCAGGCTACATACCGCCAGACTGCCCTGAAACAGTTCAACAATATACCGCCCTACCTGACCTTATGGGCTTTGGCTACGACCTACAACAACATGCCGTTTATGACTCATATGTCCAGCTAAAAAGCGCCGCTACAGCCCAAGGCTTTATGGGCGTTCCCACTACACCATGGCGAACAATAGCTCAAGTAAAACAAGACGGGGCGTTTGCGTTACGTACGCATTTGAATTGTATTATTGAGGCCGCAGTTACAGAAGAGCGCGATAATATTAGCGCCTTAGGCCATAGCGCCGTTCCGCAGCCATTACTTGATCGCGGCTGGGCGGGCGCAGGTATTTGGTATAACCGTCTTGCCGAGCTCAATGGCGGCTTGATTGAATCTGTAAATAACCTGCCCTCTATAAAATCTTGGCCCGTAACGTTACAGCGCGTGGCAAAAATACGAACGAGAAATGAGCCGAACGTCATTACTGCAGATTTATTCAACCCGAATTTTAGCGCTTTCACACAAGGCGCCATCTTGCCGCGCCATGGCGAACTTGCCGTTGCCCGCTATTATTACGAAATATATAAGACATGGTTAGAAGATGGCGCAGGCACAGGCGGCCGCGGCAGTACCGGTAACACCTTTGAAGCGACCATCGCGTGGATATTTGGTATTGACGGCCTGTATTCAATGACCAAGAATACTGATGAGAATATTCACCCACTTGCCAAATTATCAGGCCTTGGAAAATCGCTTATTGAGGGGTCTATTAGGAATCTGTCCTTAGGTGCCGGCGCGATGGTTTATGATTTGGTGCAAGGCGCCGATAATCCCCTATCTGGCATGGGTGATTTTGCTGGCGCGATTGGTTCTGCCCTTGTCACCGCAGCAGGTATCACAATGACGGCAGGATTTATCTTGTTCTATGTTGTCCCGATGCTGCCCTTCATGTATTTTTTCTTTGCTGTTGGCACATGGGTTAAAACAGTGTTTGAAGCCATGGTCGGCGTACCGCTATGGGCGCTGGCACACTTACATATTGAAGGTGGCGGCCTGCCTGGTCAGAAAGCGGCAAATGGTTATTATCTACTCTTTGAAATTTTTGTCCGCCCAATTATGATTGTTATGGGCTTTATTGCATCAATCACGATTTTTTCTGCCATGGCGAACGTTTTGGTCGATATATGGGAAGTTGTTATTGCCAATGTCGGCGGCGCAACGATTGCTGAGCAGAACACCGTAACATTTGCCGATAATATTCGTGGCCCAGTTGATAAGATGTTCTATCTGGTTATGTTTACCATGCTCTTATACATGATTGGCGTCTCTTCATTTAAGCTTGTTGACCAAATTCCGCAAAGTATCTTGCGTTGGGTTGGCGGCTCAGTGCCGACCTTTGTTGACCAGAAAGAAGATATTACATCATCTATGGTTTCCCGTACGGCAATGGCTGCGAACCAAATATTCAACCAGTTCACTGGCGGTATAACGCAGAAATACAAACAAACAAACGCAGCGCAAGATCAGGCCGCCTTGGCCAAATATGGTCATATGAAAGACAGTGAAGTCCCTGACCATATTGCACGCATACGCCTAAAACACCCCGAAATGGCGAAAAGTATTGAGCAGAGATCTGCTCAACAAGAACTATCGAAATGGGCTGAACCTCTCGCAAAAGGCGATTCTGTACCGCAGAATATTAAGGACCTAGTGGAGCGCTTCCCAAGCGTTGCCAAGGCCGTTAAAGAATCTTATAAGGAATAATAATCAACAATAAAAATGCTGCCAAAATCATGGCGACATTTTTATTATGTCTCTACGCTTCAAGAACTAGAGATAAACAATCAGCAATAAGACTAAACCAAGCAGCGCGCGGTAAAGGACAAATGGTGTAAAATCATGGTTTTTTAGCCATTTGATCATCACGGCAATCGCAACATAGCCCGCGACAAAAGAAATCATAGCCGCAAGCGCTGCGTCGATGCCAAGCTGCGCATTATCAGATTTAAGCACATCGAGCCCCGCAAGTAACCCCGCGCCGCTAATTGCAACAACGGATAAAAACAGTGAGAACTTCGCCGCCGCTTCGCGCGTATAGCCAAGGCCGCGCGCCGCCGTCATCGTAATCCCTGAACGGCTCGTCCCCGGTATAAGCGCCAAGACCTGCGCCAGCCCTACAATCAGTGCAGATTTCCAAGTCATTTTACCCACATCAAGCTTATGCGGCGCAAAGCGATCAGCAAGCCAGAGCGCATAAGCAAAAATAAGTGTTGTCCATGCGACGACTTCTGGCGAGCGCAGCCAATCAGGCTGCCACTTATGCAACATAAACCCTGCAATGACCACCGGAATTGAGGCAAGAATAATGTAAAAAGCGGCATTGCGCCCCTGCGTAACATCCTCACTGCCGCGCAGCTGAGCATTACCAAAAGCGGATAGGATAACGCCGCGCGCGATTACAAAGAAATCACGCCAAAAATAAAGTAACACGGAAAATAAAGTCCCGACATGCACTGCAATATCAATAATCGCATCCTGCGCCCAGCGTGCGCTTTCATCCGAAGCGGCGTTTTGCATTTGCCCATTAACCCACTCATGCGCCAAGATTAAATGCCCCGAAGAGCTTATCGGCAAAAATTCTGTCATGCCCTGTATCAACGCATAAAGGAGGATATAATACCAAATCATGTAAACAGCACCTTGTGATCAATCAATTGAATAAAAGACACCGTAATAGAATTAAAAGCTGCCGTCTATATAGGGCGTAACATTAGCGTTTATAAATCACATATTGTCCGTCTGCTGAATCGCGATACCCTTGATAATCACGCGGCTGCGCAAGCTTTGCATCGCAGAGCTGTGGATAGGGTAAGTCCTTTGGCGTGTCGCCATCTGTCCCAACTAAAAAAGCCGAGACCTCCGCGTTTTTCTGAAATTCAGCCGCCAGATTATCAAGTAAGCCTGACCACTGTACACTATTCATATGCCCATCAAGATATTCAAGGCTATCAAAAACAAGTTCGCCCTTTTGTCCGCGCCATGCCCAACTTTGTGCGACAATCTGGTCAGTCTTCTTGTCCGCCAAAACATAAAACCCACCATGAGGGGATAAATAACCATGCGCTGCGCAGTCCGCGCCGTTATCGCCCAAATGCTGGCAGCAATCTGTAAGCTCACCAAGGACAAGGCCGCGCAAGTCGCCATCCTTAAGCTTTTTAAAATTATATTTTGGCTTATCAAACAATGCGCCATCAACCACCACGTCAGGTAAGCAGGACACATCATCCTTATCACCAAATCCTTGCCTAAATGCAGTAGTGGAGATTAAATCAGCCCCCTTATCAAACAAAGCTTGATCCCAATTGACTTTAAGACAGAGCTTCGCCCATTCTGGATAATCCACGCCCTGTTCATATACATGCTCCGCCACAGCATCAAGCGTTGCATTTAACGACCAACTGCGTCCGCATTTACTACGTAGTGGTGCCTCGAGCACGTCGGCGAATTGTACTAGCTGCGCCATAGCAGGGCCATGCTGCATGACCGCATCGCCCCATGACTTTAAGTCAAGCTCGCCCGTAATCGGTATAGAAATCATATTGGTTGCCATGAAAAGCGGATGCTGCGCATTTTCAGCCCATTTATCTAAATAGCGCATAAGCTGTGCTTTGCTGCCAAATAATGCGGCGGCGCTATATGCACAATCAAGAGCCTTATCAACCCCTTCGGCGCGCAATATTTCACTCAGCTCAATAACGAGATCATGGTGATAGTATTGAGGGTTGTACCAATGCGCATAACGCGGCAAACCGCCTTTTATGACTTCAGTGTGTATGTGCTGCCAATCGCGCAGTGAAGCAAGGCGCTCCCTTATTTCAGTAAACACATCTCCGCTGCGTGTAAAAACTGTTGTGTGATTGGCCATATAAGTTAAAACTTCCAAATCACAATTTGCAAAAATGCCTGCAAAATCTTCATCATGCACATCATCAAAAGACTCGCCATGTTGTAAAAGATATTTCATTGTGTCTATGGCGCTATCTGTCGCCGCAAGTATTAGTGCGCTATGTTCACCTACGCTCAAATTCACAGAGAAATTCTGATGCAAATATTCTAAACTCTCTAAAGCATTACCTTTTGCAGCATTAAACATAGCGGTGTCATGATTAAAATCACCTGCAATGGACATCTCATGCATTATAGACAAAATATCAACATAATTATGAAAGGATGCTACGTTATAAAGCTCTTCCATAAATAAGGGATCATCTTTATTCCCATCAATTATGATTTCTGCTAATTCTGCGCAGCCAATTTCAGTAAGGTTAAGAATATCAGCAGCAAAAAGCGCACCAAAATCGATATCTATTTCATATAAGTAATTGATGACGTCAGGGCGCCGTTCATTAATTAGGATTTGTAGAAATACATCCCCATATTCTGAAATGTTAAGATCTTCGCTATAATGCGCTTTGATTTCATCTAAATCAGCGCTTGTACAAAGCCGAAGAAAAGCGCCTTCAGCGCCGTCAAAAAAGGCATTCATATCCTCAGCATCATCTGCTGCCAATTTCTCTTTAATATCGTCATAATTTATCATACGGTTCTGTTTCGTAGAGGGGGAAAGCGCCTTAACTCGCGCCGCAATATACTCTGCGCCCTGCGCCGCATGATAGCGCAGAATATCTTCTGTTACCTCATGCCCACTTGCTTTAAGTTTCACCGCAAGTATCGGCAGCGCCTTACGTAGCGCCTGATAAGTCTCTTGATCTACTTGATCAAGCCCTTCAATCACATTTAATGCGCATTGAATCTCTATCGGTTTTTTATGCGGCATGTAAACTCCCTTACCCATTCTCTCAACGGGACAGCTTTATGAAAAACCAATTAAGCAAACCTTGTGCATTATGTCAACGACAAAAAACCCAGCTAAATAGTTTAGCTGGGTCTTATAAAAATATATTGCTCTTATACGCCGTTAAGAAACAGTGCCGAGCCAATCATTTAGTTGATCTTTATTCATACCGCCAACGCGCGTATCAACCACTTGGCCTTCTTTGAACACCATTAGTGTCGGGATGCCGCGCACATTATACTTCGTTGGTGTTTCTGGGCTGTCTTCAATATTAATTTTAACAACCTTGAACTTATCTGACATTTCAGATGCAACGTCATCTATTAATGGTGACATCGCTTGACATGGCTGACACCACTCAGCCCAAAAATCTACGACCACAAGGCCATCTGCTTTCAAAACTTCTTTATCGAAATTTGTATCTGTAACTTTTAAACTCGACATAATTTAAGTCCTTTCATTTACGCCTCTATAGAGATTATGGTTTTTCTGAGGAAATATTCAATAGCTAGCTTTCAAATAACCACATATATCCGTAAGCAACAATAAATGCCGGCAAAGCGGAATAGACGGTTGCCACCACCGCAGCCCTTGGCGCGAGAGCGATTGCGGGGAACAAAGCATCACCATCATTACTAATCGCATTGCCAATTTGCGCAGAAAGCGGGATCGCGCCACTTAAGTACGTAGCCGTCACTAGAATTTGCGGCCCGCAGCCGGGTATAAAACCGATAAGGATCGCGATTAACGGCAAGTAAAGATGCACACCAGAAAACAAGCCAACAAGATCAATCTGCGTTATATGGAGGGTCATTTCAAAGATAAAAAACGCAAAAACCACCCATGTTGTGACAAAATTCGTATCCTGAATAACGCGATGCACGGGATGGTCTTTTTCACTGCTCATATGAATGTTATGTGCTGCGCCATATTGCTCCCCCGCGCGATGGACTCGAAATACGGATGAATAAACCCACATCAAGCACCCTAAAACAGCGCCTGCTGCGCCAAGATACAGCGCAATGGCGTTATGCATATCTTCAGAAAGCCAGCCAATCGCGCCAATTTGCAGCGCCCCTAATATGCCCAAAATAAAACCTGGCCCCACGAGGGCGAGCCAAACACAATCAAAACCATTAAGCCTTAATCTCGACGCATCGCTATCTTCCAAACATTTCGCGCGCGAAATTTCCTCATCCTTCGGGCGCAAATAATCTTGTCCATGCAGCGCATCAATGGCATAGCCGCTTATTATGCCGACACACACGCCGAGCCCCATAATAAAAAAACCTGTTTGCGGCGCCTGCGCCAATAATAAGAACGCTGCATCGCCCATCGTCGCCGTTAAAACGGCGACAACACTGCCAAAAGACAAGCGCCCGCGCACATATTGTGTCACGACAATAATCGCGCCGCCGCACCCCGGCAACGCCCCTAAAAGCGCTGCAATAGGCACTTGTAAGTGCTTATATTTACGTAGAAAAACTTTGGTATTAAGCTTAAAGGCGGATTCTAGCGTATAAAATATGACCAAGGTAAACGCAACGAAGACGCTTACCGCAATATAGGCATCGCTCAACACTTTCAAAAACACATGAAAGCTTGCTTGATCCTGTAGCGACAGCGCCAGAACAACAAAGATACAGATAAGCACTAAATACGAAGATTTCGCGCGCTGCCAAATGGCACTATTTTTCACGGGTTTCAATACATTCATAACTATAAAACTATACTAAAAATTAAATTAAACAATAGACCTTAGGCATTAGGCCATCCAACGCTGATACCACAAATGGAACATAACAAAATTCCAGACCCGCAATGTGTCGGCTTCTGAGCCCAAGGCCACGCGCCGCCATGCCTTATCAATTAAGCTTAAATCAAAGTAATCATTCGCAGGGCTCGATTTATCATGAATAAGCCCCTCGACCCATGACTTTAAATCACCGCTCAGCCACGCATTTAATGGCGGGGTGAAGCCTTGTTTTGGCCGTTCAAACAAGTGACGCGGCAAATAACGTGCGAGAAGCTCGCGCACGACATATTTCCCCTGCCCTGCATGAATTTTATGCGCGAGCGGCAGTGACCATGCATAATCAAAGACATCAACATCCATAAAGGGCGCACGGCTTTCAATACTATTTGCCATGGTTGCGCGGTCAACTTTAACCATCATCCGATCAGGCAAATGCGATAACACATCCCAATATACCATTTGCTCTTCGGGTTTTAAGCCTTGCAGTTGGCGGCGTATATCTTGGTTCAGCAGCGGTATATCTGCGCTATTCCCAACCAACGATGCGCTATCATGCCATTGCTGCGAGAGTCCGTTATAAAAATCATTTAAACTGCTACTATCCATCACCTCAAGCAAACGGTTTATTTTATCATTCTGGCATTGCAGTGATGCGGGCAGTGTTTTTTGCAGCGTCCCCCGCAAAGCTTTGCGCAAAGGCGCAGGAAGCATGCGCAATTTACGCCAAACTTGCGCCCCTTGATAATGGCGCTTATAGCCTGCGAACATTTCATCGCCGCCATCACCCGTTAGCACGACCGTAACATCCTTGCCTGCTTCGCGCGCGATCATAAAGGTCGGGATTTGCGACGCATCCGCGAAAGGTTCATCATAAATATCCGCCATTAGCGCAAGGCTGTCTTTCACCGCGCCGCTATCAACATAATATTCATGGTGATCCGTGCCGAGATGCGCGGCAATGGCCTTCGCATGTTCGGCTTCATTATATTTGGGCTCATTAAAACCGATTGAGAAAGTTTGTACGGGTGCATTCATCTGCTCTTGCATCAGCGCAACGACCAAAGAAGAATCGATGCCGCCCGATAAAAATGCCCCTAACGGCACATCTGAGATTAAGCGGCGCTCAACCGCCTTATGCATTACATGGTCAAGCCCAGAAAGCGCATCATCAAAGCTGCGTTTCGGGTCGGTATCGGTGCGGCTGGTTTGGATATGCGCCCCCGCATCAAAATAGACCTCGAACAAAGCCGATAAATCCT
>DELD01000056.1:0-45512 GCA_002354205.1 Micavibrio sp. UBA2705
CGCACACAAGAAGACATTAGTTCAAACCGCGGGTTGAATTTGCTCTCTGGTCTTGAACTGCAATTTGGTGACCCGCTGACCAACGCGTCTGGTTGGTCATTCGGCACAACAAATATTGACGATAACACGTCAGCGAATAGCGATACAAAAACGCGCACATTATCGAGTTTGATATCAGTGCCTGCGGTGAATTATTCATTGAATATTTTTAATACGCTTGATAGCCGCAATGAGATCTTAGCGAGTCCTTCACTTGTGGCACTAGCCAATGAAAAGTCAGAATTTTTCTCAGGCGTTGATGTTGTCGCTGCCGCCGTTTCTGGGGGCGATGGCTCATCTATTTCTGTGAATAAGAAGATCGGGGTAAAATTAGGTGTTACCCCAGAGTTTTTACCTGACGATCAGATTAAATTACAGGTCGAGGCCGAACGGACTTTCTTAACGTCACCAAGCAGCTCCGTACAGTTTGAATTTCGTCTTGATACATCAAACACGAACGTTAATGCGAATGTTGTGATGAAATTTGGTGAAACATTAATCTTAAGCGGACTGAGCGAAAAGGAAACAGAAAGCTCGCGCGATGCTGTGCCGCTTTTGGGCGATATTCCTGTGATGCAATATTTGTTTTCTAAGGAAGCGAAGCGTGACTATAGAAAATCTGTGCTAATTATGCTCACCCCGCGCCGCGCCCAATATGTGAACCGCAGCCCTGAGGAGCGTAAACGCGCCGAAGCGATGCTTTCCAATTTTGAAAAATCATTATCAACATTTGAAAGTCGCAATGAAAATTGGTTCGCACCGCGCGCAACAATGGATAGTCTCATCGAGACGACGGATGCTAATGCATTGTTTAATGAGTTTAAAACAGGTGACTTTGAACTGGAAAGTTGGAATACTCGTTCGACACATGAGAAACGTTTGAAGCAGGCTTTGGATTTCTTATTCTATTAATAGCTGCGCCCTTTACATATAAGGAAAATAATGATCAAGCGTTTAGCGACATCAATATTGCGTCTTTACTTTGTGGCGCTGATTATCGCTGTTGCGCCCCTAGGGGCAGCAATGGCGCAGATGGATTCTCAAATCACTGTCCCCGCGAAATGGGAAACAGTTAAGGGCAGTGCCAGCAGTATTGCAGTGTCATCTAATGGGAGCGTAGCCGCGATTGATACGTCAGGCGATGTTTATCGTTATATCCACAGCGATACGCGCTGGCAGCGTATCGGCCAGAACATGACTCATATTAGTGGCGGCTTAGGACGCGATTTTTGGGGGATAGACACGCAGCAAAATCTGCGCCGTTTTACGGGCACACAGTGGATAGCCGTTGGTAGCGGCGCAAATGATATCGCAGCGGATGATAGCGGCAATATCTACGTTGTCACAAATGCAGGCCGTATCGCCCAATATCAGGTCGAAGCGCAAAAATGGCAAAGCATAGCGGGCGCGGCGCAGAAAATTGCTATTGGGCAGAAAAATATGGTCTGGATCATTACCAAAGATGGCAAGCTTGCGCGTAGGCTTGATGACGCATGGATCAGCTTGGATGTGCAAGCGCAGGATATTTTTTCTGACATGAACGGGCGTTTGTTTATAATTAAAGCGGATCAGAAATTATATCTGTGGAATGAACAAACGTTATCGGCGCAGCTTTACACAGGCGCTGAAAAATTTACTTCCGCGGCGGCAAATAAAGACCAAATTTGGGGCATTTCGCCGCAAGGGGTTATCTATGCGCAGGGCCATGATACGAAAAGACAGAATCCCAATGGCGAAATTATCGAGCATGGCGGCAGCGGTGGGCATACAGAAGAATCGCGGATTGTTGATCAAAGCCCGTATACTTTTGAATTAGTATCTTCATCAGAACGCCTAAACGACATTTTTATTGGCCGCGACGGCAGCGTTTATGGACTGAGTAATACAGGGGCAATTCGCCGCTGGTCAAATGGCGAAGATCGTTTTTATGACTTCCCTGGCACATTAAAAACAATGCTTATCCAACCATCTGGCCTGCCGATAGGCGTTGGTAAAAATGATAATTTATTGCACCATGACGGCGAGGCATGGCGTCAAGTGAACCTGCCTGAAAAATTCATCGATATTAGCCTTTATGATGAAGAGCGTATTCTTGGCGTGAATAGTGATGGACGGGTCATTCGCGTATCAGAAAAGCGTAACTCCTTTACTCTTTTGGGGACGCGCGCCCGAAAAGTTGCGGCTCATCATGATGGGTCATACTGGGTCATTGATGATGTAAACCGTGTCTATAGCTGCGACGTTGATGCGCGCTGTAATCAAAAACCCATACAGGCAGAAGATATTGCTATTGGCCCCGCAGGTTCAGTTTTTCTTGTTGATACCGCAGGCCAGCTCAAGCGCTATGATAAAGACGCAGACCAATTTGAAATCATTGCGCAAAATCAAAAACTATCTCGCGTTGCTTTGGGGCCTCAAGACCGCCCATGGGTTATAAATCAGCAAGGTAAAGTTTATGCTGCTAATTACTTTGAACGCGATGAAAGCAAAGACCGTAACCTCGCGACAAAAACACAAGCGACCAAAGATGTCACTACCGAACAGCCAAATGTTGATGGCAATAATACGGGCGTACAAATTGTCCAGTCTATATCGTTTAATCAGGTCAATGTGCCAACACAAGCGAGCGGTTTTGGTACAGTGGGTGCAGGGCTTTTGGATATCACATCAGGTGCGAATGATACTGTTCTGGCTGTCGGTTATGGTGAGCCATGCAGTGACGGCACGGGGCGCAATTGGGTTTATAATCCAGTAGCCCGCAGCTTTAATCATTTAGATTACCTTAAACGTGCAAATTTAAATGTGCTTCTTGCCGTTGATGAATTAATTGTTGGCCTAATTAAGGGGGATACCCCGCCTGCTACGCCATCGCCTGCTATCCCATCCTTAATCGGTGAGTGGAATAAAACATGCGGTGACCAGTCACTATTACTGACATATGTTGCCTCTGTTTTCAGCAACGCTGCGGCGCAGTCGAGCCAGAACCTTGAGGGGGCTGTTTTCTCGTCAGAACTTGATATTGGGCAAACCCCTGATCTGGATTATTCAGCGGATGGCTATGTCGTGAATATCGCGCCGGGTGATGAACTTGAACTATTCAGGCCGGAAACTGCAGATGATGTTGATTTCTTTGATGATATTGATTTTATGCGCGTTGGTATTGGTAAAGATCAGTATGATATATGGGCCGTCAGCACCGCAAATAATGTTTATGAATATGTGCAAAGTACCCATAGCTTCGCACTGCGTTCAATAAACGGTGATGATAAAGCACAGGATGTTGGCGTGGGTCACGACGGCAGCGTCTTCATCGTGAATATGTCTGGCGTTTTGAAGAAGTGGGACGCGGCAAGTAAACGTTTTGTCAAAACAAATAAAAGCGGCGTAACGCGCGTCGCGGTAGATTCGCGCGGCAACCCGATTGTTGCAAACTTCCCGTCCTCTCAAACCGTTTATTTTGGGAGGTAATGTTCACTCATGTATAAACGTTTATCAACCCTTATCGCCTTTACATGTTTGTCTCTTGCTGCCGCGCCCGCGCCGATCTGCGCGAGTGATTGGGCGCAAGAACGCGCTTTAGGCCAAGATGTGTCAATCAGCCACGGCGGCGAAAAATGGCATATTGGGCAAGATGGCAAAGCGTATCATTGGCGCGCTAGCGCATGGCAGCAGCACGGTTCTCGTAATGACTTTATCCGCATTGATGCGGGGGATGCAGGCGCAGCAGCGCTAAGTAAAAGCGGCTATCTCTATCTATCAGATAAAAATACGGCGACATGGACACCAACAGGTATTTACGCGCGTGATGTTGGCATTGGTGGTGGTAAAATTTGGCTCGCAGGAGCGAAAGATGCCAAAGGTCGGGTGACGACATTATATGCTGATTTTTCTCTATCCGAGGCGCTGGATTGGCGCGCGGTGAAGGGCGCTTTGTCCGCGCTTGATGTTGACCCTGCGGGACGAGCATGGGGCGCAGATGCAGCCGGTAAGCTTTACGTTCATACGGATGAAAAAGGCTGGATAGAAGACACGCTAGCTCCTAAAACCTCTGATGTCGGTATTGGTGGCAATGGCGCATTGTTCGTTGTCGGGCAAGATAAAGATCCTGCCCTTGGCGGCGGGCGTGTTTACCAACGCGATCCAGAAAGTGGCGCATGGCAGGAAATGACAGGTCGCCTTGAAGCAATCACCGTCACGCCATCGGGGCAAGCTTTCGGGGCAAATAGTCTGCATTGGATGATTGCCAGTAATAGGGATGCGGCATCTGGTGGTAATAATCTACGCGTAGAACCGCCGGAAATTGACAAAGATATTGTCGTGCAGGGTGACAAGACCCTTGCGGATATCGTCGGTGATAAAATCCCTGGGGCGAATAAGGTTAAGCTTACAGGTTATAAATTCACCGCGAATCCAGAAACGGCAGAAGGTTGGGTTGAATTAAATGGCTCGCCCGTTCATGCTGTCTTATATACAGAGCAATTAGAAAAACCGATTATCGCGCTTGAACATGCTTCCGTTGACCTTGGCACATATATCGCAAAATTGCGGGAAACCCCTTTAGGCAGCTTTGGCTTGATGAATGCGATATTCTTTATTCTTCCAGACCAGACGGGCGACGTTGATTATGCAAGCTTGGCTGATGTACCACAACCTTTACAAGGCGTTTTTAAAAAGGGTGATTATCAAAGCCTGTTCCCTTTACAGTTAAAGCCTGGCGTGAACGTCATTGGTACATATAGTCCATCAAGCGATGCCAATGCCGCACATGTAATGAAGGCTTTTAACCTTTCCCAAACAGGGTATGCGGTGAAAGGGCACTTCACAGTAGAGCAGCTCAAAAACCCATCACTTTCATTCAAACGGCGCACGTCAAAAGCCGGTAGTGAGCTGAAAATTGATAAAAAAGAGCTTTGTAATGCAGCTGTTGGCGCTGTGCCGCTTTCTGGCCTAGATCTAAGCTTTCCACTGCCAAATTACAGTCCTACTTATGCGGGTAATGCGCTCAGCTTTCATGATGCACGTTTTACCCTTAAGGAAATTGATGGCAATATTGAACCTGCGATTATCGCTGGTATTGATTTCAAATTGGATAAAGCGCGCGCAGGTATTTCAAGTTTACAAATGGCAGGAAAACTTGCGGTTGAGGGTAATTTAAACATTGTCTGTAGTGGCATTTCAACGCAGACAGAGGGTAAAATATCACTCGCCGCGGCAACCAGTTTCAATGCCGCAGAAATTAAAGACATTGCTTTTGACACACTGGGCAAGTTGATTGAAACAGGTCACGTAAAGGCTGAAGAAGAACATAAAGCAGCGCCTGAAGATAAAGACAAATCGGAAAAGAAAAAGCAACCTAAATGGGGCTGGGAAAATCCGTTTGGCGCGCCATTCATGACCTTACATTCCTTCGCCGTCAATGGAGTATTCCAGCAACAGGAAAAAGAGGGTGCTTTAGAGCGTAGCCTTGCGTTAACTAGCTATTCACATGCTACGCTAGACCGCGCAGAAATTGAAGCTCAAGGCAAACTGGATTTTGATATTAAACAGGGCGGCAGCGTACTTGAAATTTCGGATTGGGGCTTTCACATACCCAGCACGGTAGCGTTAAATGATTTACCGATTGTCAAAGACACGCCTTATTTAGATGAATTTACTTTTGGGCAGATTGATGTCACGCCGCAGGAAATGGTTGGCACATTAGGCTGGGGGGCACAAAGACTGTCGGGTAAAGCATATCTGCATATCGCTGACGCACAGGGGCAAAAAGGCAGCTTTGTTGGCCGCATAGATACCTTAAAACCATCGCATTTGCTTTTGCCTTATATGCGCGATGTGAGCTTCCCTGATTTCGTAGAAAACGCCGCCCTAAGCCCTGCGATTATTAGCTTTGATAATGAAGGCCGCAAAGAATGGTCGCTAGGCACAATGCCGGAAAAAGCCAAACCTTTATTTGATGGCTTGTTAAATAATGGCGAGACGTTAACTCTCGCCAATGGCTTAACCCTTGCGGGTATCACCAGCCCCGCAAAAATATTTAGCGGAAAATATGGCGATATTGTGACAAAGCATATTTCGTTTGGGGATAGCCTTATGCTCAAAGGGGCGTTTGAGCGCGATAAAGAAAAGCAGCGCGTTAACGTCGCCCTATCAGCGGCGCTTAATAACTTTGCCCTCAAAGAAATACCAGAAACTATTCTTGATTTTAAAGACAGCACGCTCAGTTTTTCAGACCTTGAAAGCTCAATTTTAGAAATCAGCACAGACGCTGATTTGAAGCTGCCGTTTCTGGGGGCGCCGCTGAGCTTAACCGGAAGTGTCAAAATCGAAGCGCCAAACGAAAACGCGAGCAGTATTAATGTGAAGCTAGCTTCCACAGGCACGTGGGATAAGCCATTAAATATTCCCGAATTTAAAATTGAAAATATTGGCTTTGAAGCCGCTTTTGCCCGCAATGGTGAGAATCGAACGCAAAGCGCAGCCATAGTCGGTGATGGTACATTGCGCGTGCAAACAGGGCGGGCGGCGCTAATAACAGACTTCAAAGATGGCACGCTTGATGATGTTGTCTTCAGTTTTGACGGCAGCTTAAAAGTATCGGAGCTCCTTAAAGAATTGCCTGCCGCTTATAGCAGCGTTGCAGATCTGACGCTTTCAAAACTGCTGATCAGTAAAAATGCCGTAGCTGGCGATATGACGTTGCAGCTGGGCGAAAAATCCATTGCAGGGCGCGGTGCAATTATTATGGATGACGCGGATCATGCTTTGTTTATTCGTAACGATCATCAAATTAAGGTCAGCGACATTGTTAAAAATGTGCCTGTACCGCTGAATGGCTTAACCTTGCCAAAAGGAGTGTTCATAATAGCGTCTAAGGCGGCATCAGATTTTGATGCTCATGATATACCCACGCAAATATATGATGAGATTTTTGAGGGCCTTGTTGATGATGAGCGCATACAAAAACTGAACATTGCGGATGGCCTGATGTATCTAACTTTGATTGATGTTGATACTTTGCCTGAAATGATTAAGCCCGTTTTAAAAACAACATTTGGCTTAAAAGGCGAAGTCCCCGTGGCCGCTTCATTTGGCGGTATCTTTGGCGGAGAACCGTCCTTTGGCTTTTATACTTCTATCAAAGATGCTGCGCCAAGCTGGCCTGACTTTATTGACCCCTTTATTGAATTTAAAAATGCAAACCTAGATATATTTGTCCAGAGCGTTTCCGGTGGCCGTGCGGTTGAAATTGGCATATCGAGTGATGCATGGGTCAAGGCGCGCCGCCTTGATAAGCCATCCGAAATCCAGAACCTTGATACAACGTTGTCATTGACTTACAGCGTAAGCGAAGGCAATACGGCGATTTTAGCAGGGGCGGCGATTAAAGGGGAGTGGGAAGACCCGCTTGGACTAGAAGGCTATAGTCTGAATAAGCCATCGTTAAAATTTGGTCAAAAAGCCAATGGCACGACTTTGCAAATTCATACTGAGCGCGCGACCTTTACCGAAGGCGGCAAGACGAAAGCATTTTTGTTTGACTTGGACACGACATGGGCGGGCGCAGTGCCGACGGACTTAGCCGTGCAGCTTGCAAATGTTTGTGAAGGTAAAGAGACAACCCCCGGCGCAGAAGAAAATGCACCTTGTGAAGATCTCGTGTTAAGCCCTATAAGCTTAGCGCGGGTACAAAAAAGTATCTTTGATCTCGCTTTCCGTTCTGGTTCAAACCTTAAAGATGCGATTATCGCAGGCCTAAAAGAAGCGCCGATAGAAAACGCAGGGCAGAACGCCGAAGAGCAAGAGGCGATAACCACAGTAAAAAATAACGCCGCCACTTTGATTAATGGCTTTGCAGACGGCTTAAACGCCGCTTCTGATGGTATGTTTAGCTTGGTTGAAAACTCGCCGCTTTCGATGATTGGTGTGAAAAACCCAGTGATTTATTTTGGCACGCCAGGCAGCACGCCGCCGCAGCACCCTGATGTTGAGCGCCCCCCTTTGGGTTTCGGCCTGCATGTCGGCGGTGAATTCATGGTTGGCATTGGGGATTTAGACACACCATTGGCGCAGGGCATTTATAAGGTGAATTTGGTTGATGGCTATCATGTGCGCGGTAGCGTGCGCGCCCCTGATCCGTTTTCGTCTGTCTATATGGATGTAAGCGGTAATATGCCTATTCTTGGTGGGCCGCAATTCTTGCGCTTTAGTGGCAATTTGGAAATACCGGGCGCAGAAGTCTTTGGTATTAGCCTTGGCGCAGATGGTCATTTTGACGTGACGCGCGGCGCATTGAGTGAACAAAAGGCAGGCATCGCAGCAGATATATCTATTGGGGGCGTTCTCTCGCGCCAAGTTAGCATGCAGCTTGATGGGACACGGCTAACATTTTCTAGCCCCAGTGAGTGTACGGATATTCCTCCCCTTGATATTAAGGGCAGCCTGTCGCTGCAAAACATGACCAGCGCAGGGGTAACGCAGGATATTGTCAGCGCGTTTTTGCCTGCTGTGCCTGACCCTGTAAGCTGCGCGCAAGATATTGCCGAAGCGTTTAAAAACATCGCAGAAGGTGTTTATGCGGGTGGACAGGCGCTGATTAATGACCCAGAAGGCGCGCTAGGTAGCCTTGGCGAAGGGCTGATTGATGAAGGTGCAGAACTTATTACAGACCCAGGGGCAACGCTTGAAAAGGCCAAAAACTTGGCGCAAATGCCAGCAGATACGGCAGAGGCATTAGCAGGGGCAGGTATTAGCCTTGTCAAAATGGGCGTAGAACAAATTCCTGTTTTAGGGCCGGGCGCTGGGCGCATGATCGGTGAAGGCTTTAACAAAGCCAATGAGTTAAAAAATATGGCGATGAATGCGCTAACCAATAACGAACTAACAGGTTGGATGAGCGATTCCTTTGGTGCGGCTGCGGGGTCAATTGCAAACGCGGCCAAAGATGCGGCGAACCAAGTAGGCAGTTATCTTGGGTGGGGCGATGATAGCGAGCCGCCAAAATGGTATGGCGTGAACCCGTTAAAATGCGGCGCGGGGCAGCATTATTGGAACCCAGTATTTAAGCAATGTTTTGAGAACGGTTCAATTGTTTTGTTTGATGAAGCGAGCCGCATTGGCGGTAAGCTCGGCGATTGTATGGTTTTTGACCACGCGAAGCCTGATTCTCTGCGCGTTGATATTTGCGGTGGTACGGGGTTTAATCAGCTGCACCTCAATAGCGCAACTGACCAGATAGAAACGAGCGCGAGTGCTTATAATGGTTATAAAGAAACATTTATGGGGCCAGGGTCAATGTGCCTTGTGCGTTACGGTAATACGGTAATACTTGATAGCTGCCATAAAAATGTCGATAAAACCAAGTGGAGCTACACTGAAGACATGAAGCTTAAAAATGGCGATAAATGTATGACGCGCAATAGCGTAAACCGCGTGGTTATGGGGGGCTGCGACACTGCGACCAAATGGTTAGGGACATCCATCGTGCCGAACTGGAACCAAGTTGAGGGCATTGCGCCGCGCGGTGAAATTCGCCATGCGCAAAGCAATACATGCCTGTTTTGGACGAGCCGTGGACCGCAACAATCTCCAGATCCATATGCTTTGCAAGATTGCAGCGGCGGTAGTGATCCAGACTATTACTACCGTTATTCAACTAATCATGCGCAGATACAGGTGCTTGACCAAAATCACACCGTCGCCCTTAATGGTGCCGCGCCATGGGGGGGCTGGGATATTTATGGCTGTATCGGGCTTGTAGGCCCCAATAGCGATAATGTGATGGCCCGTCACTGCTGGCCGCATCTTATTTATGAAGAAAGCAAATGGAAAATCTATGCAGTAATTAATGGCGCGCTTGATAAGTCAAACGCCATTCCCTTAAAAGACATTTTAGCGAAGCATGAATATGTCTTTGAAAATCTTCACAGTGGTAAATGTTTGTCTACGGGCAGCTATAGCCGCCCTGCGTCTGCATTATTAGGATCTATCTCTCCGCCCACTGACCAGACATATTTAAGTAAGGTCGAAAGCTGTACGGGGCTGCTTGGTAAAGTTAAAGCGCAAGTGAAATTTAGGGGCTACGCGCCAGATAGCCTCGCGCAGCTTGCTTTAGACAAAGCAGCACAGAAAGAGCAGCGTGAGTGGAGAGCTGCGCGCTATAAGATGCTGGAGAACTTACAACAATGGCAGCGTTATCGCGTGCGCGCTGAAAATGCGCATATTGATGAGGTGCGTAAAATGGCCAGTGCGATGGGGTCAAACATACGCGAGATTCAGCGCGACCGCCAGTCACCGGGGCGCTGCGCCCATAATGAATACTGGAACCAGACCCTTAAAATATGCGCAAAAAACAGCCGAATGCTTCTAAAATACCATAGTGCTGACGGTACGCTTCAGGGCTGCCTGCAAGAAACAAGTGATTATTACGGCGCGCGCATCAAAAATAGCTGTAACATCGACAATGAAGCAGAAGCCATTATTAATACCATGGCATTCTTTTTTGATGATCAAGGGCGCATCGTTAAGAAAAATGCGGAATTTAGAGCAAATATTCAACGTGCAGCGGATGGATTTTACTATGATATGGGTAACACAAAAATAGAAGGCAGCGATACATGCCTCATCCAAAACCGCTCAGTTGTTAAGCTTGAAGGTCAGATGCCGGTTGATTTTGGCCGCTGTAGCTCAAGCACCGCAAAGTGGAAGTTCTCACCACAAGGAGAACTTGTATCGCCTGAAGGGAAATGCCTGAGAAATTATCACTATGAAAAGAAAGCATATAACAGGAGTAATGTACGGATAGTTGATAATTTGGTTAAAGACGACGCGCGTCTCAAAGAAATGTCTGCACACCTTACCGCCCAAAAGGCTCTCGTGATCAAGGAAAAAGAAGTTTATCGTAAGCAGCACGGCTTGCAAATGAAAGACCAACGGGTCGCTGACGAGTATTATCGTCTCTATGCGCATTACCGCATTGATGAGCTTGGCGCTGAAATTATAAGTTATCGTAATGATTTAAGAAAACAGCTCGCACTGCAATATCCAACATATGTTGTCTCGCCGCATAGTAATATGGCTTTGGTTGACTGCGCCGAAGACCCGATGGAAATGGGTAGGTTCCGCTGGATACCAACGATAGGTTATGATTTCTCAGCTAAGCAATCTTTGCCCAAAACAGCACGAATTCAACTCGCCGCGAATGATAACTTATGTATGGGCGGTAATTTATATCTTGATGGTGATATAGAATTATTGCCTTGCGCGGCAGAAAATAAAAACCAGTATTTTGCGTTTGGCGGCACGGATGAATCGCGCTTCCTTATTTCACCGCGTAACAGTAAAACCTGCTTATATGATGCGGGCAATGGCGAAGTTGCGCATCGCGCTTGCCGCAGTAATGGCGCAGAAATGTTTATGCAGATTGACGCCGGTGCTGGCACGGTGAAATTACAAAATGCACTTTCGGGGCAGTGCCTAAGTGAAGGCAATGGCAAAATTATCCAAGCCGATTGTGACAATGCATCAACGTTTAAATTTGATGAGGTCGAAAATATTGACCAGATCACCTTCGAACTTGATGGAGCATTGCTACCGAACATTGAAAAGACCGCCGCTGCGCAGCAAATATGGCAAACAGCAGAAAAGCGCGCAACCCTGATGTATATGGGCGCTTATTTAGGTCAAGGCGGCGCAATATTACAGAAAGATGATGCAGATGAAGCTGTGGTGTTGCCGCCAAGTGAACAAATCCCTTTAGAGCGTTTGCTCTCCCATATTGATAAAGACGGCAATGTCGTTTATATCCCCGCTGTGAACGCACCGAAGACGCAAATTCTTAGCTTACCCGGTTTTGAATATGGCGCTGACCATATCACTTTCGCCCATGCGCGCCGCGTGCTCTTTAATGACAAACCAACGCGTGAGCATGTCACCGACCCCTATGTGGCTAATTTCGCGGATTGGTTCTTATGGGCACATTACCAAAAAGTTTTAAATGTTGATGAAAACGGCGTTATCAAATTTTCCTATATCACAGAAGACGAAGATTTCCGTAAGGCGGCGACTTTCAAAATGCGTCCAGTGGGCAATGCAGATGAACAAAAATTCAGCTTTGAATCTCTCGCGCAGCGCGGCAAATATCTGACGCTATCAAATGGAAAGTTGATTCTCACAGCGCAGCCAAGCGCATTGACGTTGGAAAGCACTGCAAAATGGTTTAAAAATGCAGAGCTGAATCTATCAACCATGGAGCCGCCACTACGCGCACCAAAACCGCCCTATAAGGGGTGGAAATTCCCAGACACGCCAACAAGTATTTTGAATAAAGATTATTGATGCAAAGAGAGTGGTTATTTTTTTACCTGCTGCCCCTGCTATTTCTGCACGTAAAACCGATAAAGTTGATGGCCTTAGAGTGCTTTTGGCGATTTACGCTGACGATGTACAGCGATATATGGCATAATCATCCTTTGTGATCGCCTAACGCCATAAATTTGAAAAGGAAGGAACTTTTTTGCTGAAAACTTGTTGGTTTGCTTTTAAGAGGTGGAAAATGATGTATCGATTACAGTTGTTTGTTTGCGCATTTGCTGTTTTGGTTGGAGGTTGTGCGCAGGCTGAGGATAACAGCCCAGCCATATCCTCTGCGCAAGCAGATTTTCGTGTGATCACGGTTGCGAATGGTTTGAAGCATCCATGGTCTTTGGCGTTCTTGCCGGATGGCTCTTATCTGGTGAGTGAGCGGCGAGGAAAGCTCTGGCGGATTGCACCAGACGGACAAAAAACAGAAATTATCGGCGTTCCAGATGTTTATCATGAGGGGCAAGGCGGCTTGTTGGATATAGCCTTAGCGCCGAAGTTTTCCGATGGCGGGCACGTGTATTTTTCTTATGCGGCCACGGCAGAGAACAACGAAGACATTGCCAATACCGAAGTGGCGCGAGCAGAGCTTAATTTACAACAAAACCGTTTAACGGATCATCAGGTAATATTTAAAGCACAGCCTAAAGTCGAAGGAGCTAATCACTGGGGCAGCCGCTTGTTGTTCGCGCCTGATGGCATGCTTCACATTACTTTGGGCGAACGCTTCGACTATAAGGAAAAGGCGCAGGACCCCACCAATCATTTAGGAACAACAATTCGTATAAAACCTGATGGCAGCGTGCCGGCGGATAACCCATTTGCAGATGGTACGCAGGGCGATCCGAAGGTCTTTACCTATGGTAACCGCAATGTACAAGGCATTGCTGTACATCCCGAGACCGAAGAAATATGGGCGCACGAGCACGGCCCTAAAGGCGGGGATGAGATCAACATCCTTAAAGCGGGCGCGAATTATGGCTGGCCTGCCGTGACCTTTGGTATTTCTTATTGGGGCCTAGAAATCTCTGATAAAACCAGCGCACCAGATATGGAAGACCCGATTTTACAGTGGACGCCATCAATTGCGCCCAGTGGTATGGCCTTTTATATGGGCGATAGATTCCCTGAGTGGAAGGGAGATTTGTTTGTAGGGGCATTAGCGCATAAACATTTGCGCCGTTTGGAGTTGAGTGGTCGTAATGTCACGGAAGAAGAGGAGCTGCTTAAAGACGCAGGCGCGCGCATCCGCGATGTAAGGCAAGGGCCGGATGGGTATATCTATATCCTCACAGATGAAACTGATGGGGCACTTCTGCGCTTGGAGCCTCTTGACTAAGGTGCTTTACGCAGCTGACAAGTCTCCAATTGCCGCTTTGTTTCAGCGGGGGGCTATTCGCGGTTTTCCCGTTATGAATACACTCTAGATAGCCGACAAGACGGTGCGATAGGGTAAATACATTCACCAGTTTTATTTTTCTATTATGTGTTTCTTCTTATTTTGATTGGCCCAAAGTAACACAGATATGCCAAAGGCGGCGGATAATACCGAACCTGTAAGCACGCCTAACCTAACCGCTGAAATGTTATCAATGGTTTCAAAGGCGAGCGTCCCAATAAATAAACTCATAGTGAAGCCAATACCCGTTATTAAAGATAAGCCAAAGAATTGTAGCCACGTAACGTTTCTTGGTAACTGACACAATTTCAAAGTAGCGGCAAGATAAGTAAAGCCGAAGACGCCTATTGGCTTGCCTAGAAACAAACCTGTTATAACCCCCATTGTAATGGGTTCAGCAAATGTTTCTAATGTGAGGCCTTTGAAAGAAAGCCCAGCATTCACAAATGCAAATAAAGGAATAACGCCAAAGACGACCCAAGGGTGCAGAGCGTGCTCCATGACCTTTAAAGGTGACTTGCCGTTCTCATTTTTTAGGCGTAAGGGAATAATTAGTCCTAAAGCAACGCCTGCTATAGTTGCATGGATGCCTGATTTGAGTACACAAGCCCAGATAAAGAAGCCTAGCATCGCATATGGCCCCAGCTTCGTGACACCTTTTTTATTTAATATAAATGCGGCGAATAGGCCCAAGCCAGCAAGGCCGAGGGAGATTAGTGAGGTATCGGCAGTATAGAATATTGCAATAATCATAATAGCAGCCAAGTCATCAATAATTGCGATCGCGACTAAGCAAATTTTCAATGTGCTCGGAACGCGGTTGCCGAGAAGTGTTAATACACCCAGTGCAAACGCTATATCTGTTGCTGCGGGAATAGCCCAGCCGCTAACAGTCTCAGGGCTTTCATAGTTAAAGTAGAAATAAATGAGCGATGGGACAATTACGCCGCCCAGAGCCGCAATAACGGGCAAGCTAAGTTGTTCACGTTTGGACAGGTGCCCTTTTAAGACCTCCCGCTTAATTTCAAGGCCCACAAGCAAGAAGAAAATAGCCATTAACCCATCATTTATCCAAAGAAGTAATGGCTTATCAATCTTGAACGCGCCAATTTGTAACAATACGGGCGTGTCTTTAATAGCATCATATATGCGATATAGTGATGTGTTCTCCATCACCAGCGCCAAAATAGTTGCAACAATTAACAAAATGCCTGCGGCAAGGCTAGATTTGAAGAATTTGGCTATGATATGGGTCATTTTCTTCCGTACCTTTATAAAATAAGTTATGGGTTGTTTTTAGCGCGAATATAAGTGGTTACGCAAGAGTGTATGCAGGCAACGATAAATTGTACTTGTTGAAAAAATGGCGTGTTTTTACTTGCGTGTCTATGACGTATACTAAAGATTTCTGCAAAGTTGTTGTTCTGGTGTTGTGTGTAACAAATTGTTTTGCATGGTTTTATAGCGTGTATCTGGGGTTTTGATGTATGCTTTAGTATTTGACTGCAAACTTAATATAATTATCCGTAACTCTATTTTTATGTATAATAAAGGATAGGTTTGAGGGCACGAACAAGCCAAAGAGCGGAGAGCATAATGTCAATTTGTATATTAATCGTTGATGACTGTGATATTTCACGGTTCGTTGCCAAATCCTTAATTTTAAATGTTGAGCCAAAGGCGAAAATATTAGAGGCGTATGATGGCCAAGAAGCTCTAGATATCCTTCAAGAGACCGATTCTTTACCGCATATTACGTTTTTAGATTTAAATATGCCAGGTATGGACGGCTTTACATTCCTAGAAGAAAATCAGCGCGCAGCTATATTAGATAAAAATATCGTCGTCCTTTCTTCTTCGCGCCGGCCTGATGATATACGAAGATGCAAAGGGTTTAATAGCGTTGCGGATTACATAAGCAAACCCTTAAGTGAGGAAAGCATCATAAGTACTATTCATGCCCTGTTGCCAGAATCTCTAGGGCATTCTGTGGTGAGCCCCTCATGATTGATACTAAGTGAAATTTCCATTATAATGGTGCTAGCTTTGTAAAATCTAAAAAGATATATTATGCGCAAAACAGACATCTCTCTTTCTCATGAACTTGAGGCTGAAGCTTCAAAAATAAAATCAGGAACGCGCCTGCACTGGTATCACTGGTTTGTCATACTCTGCTCGGCATGTATTACGATTTATGCCTCTAGCGTTACAAAACAGCAAGAAGAACGCCGCGCGCTTAAAATCTTTGAAGAACAATCACAAAATATAGTAGACCTTGTTAAAGAGCGGATGGAAAAGTATGAAATGGCACTTTCTTCCGCTAAGTCTGCGATTAAGGCCAATAACGACCGAACAGATTATGCGCATTGGAAGCGTTACAGTAACGACTTTCATATCAGTAATAAATACCCTGGCATTAATGGTATTGGCGTTATATATAACATTCTCCCTGATGCGCTGCCGGACTATTTAAAACGTGAGCGCGCAATGCGCCCAGATTATAAAATTCATCCACCGCATAAACAGCGTGAATATTGGCCGATCACTTATATTGAACCCGAAGCCATAAATATGAAGGCGGTTGGGCTTGATATGGCGTATGAAGAAAACCGTTACAATGCATTGAAAAAAGCGCGCGATACAGGGCAAGCGCAGGTGACGGCGCCAATAACGCTTGTGCAAGATAATGAAAGTACGCCAGGGTTTTTGTTTTATGTACCATTTTATAAAGGCGACACATCACATGATACGAGAGAGCAGAGAAGAGCGAATGTTTTAGGGGCTGTTTATGCGCCTTTCATATTCAAAAAGCTGATCGCAGGTACATTAAGTGCGGATGCGCGCCGTTTAAAGATTAAGATTTCCGATGGCGATACCATATTATATTCTGAAATATCATCAGCTGAGAATGACGCCCTTTATAAAGTTCAAAAAAAGGTGCATGTTTACGGGCGCGTATGGGTTTTTGACATCGTTAGTGATGCGGCGTTTGATCAATTAAATATATCGAGTAAATCGCTCTATGTCTTGCTTATCGGTGGCCTTGTCGAAGCTTTGCTTATCTCTGTGTTCTTGCTTTTGGTTCGTTCCAATAAAAAGGCTGTAAATTTTGCGATGCGTATGAATGAAGGCTATAAAGAAAAAGCGCTTTCATTATAAATAGCGAATGATGAATTGGAAGAATTTGCATATAGAACGTCACATGATTTAAGAGCGCCCGTCATATCATCTCGGCAATTAATTGAGATGGTGACAGCGATGCTGGACAAAACAAAAGTTCCAGAAAGGGCGCTGACGAGTTTGGATATGGCGAATAATTCTTTGGCACGGCTAGAAGTGCTTATTGATGAAATACTTAACCTAACAAAAATTGCGAACCTGCAAGAAGAGAATGTGCAAATAGCTGTAAAAGACATTATCTTGGAGTCATGTGAGCGTGCTTCCTTGATTGATGATTTTCTACGTATAAATATTGATGTTGATATTCCTGAAGATGTCAGAATTTTGAATCAAGTGCGCTGTTTTCAAACGGTTACGGATAACTTGATATCGAATGCGGTAAAATACCAAGATAAAACCATTGAATCATCCTTCTTACAAATCTCATATGGTAAAGTCGAAGGCGGGCATAAATTGGTATTTGAAGATAATGGCATAGGTATTCCAACGCAGCACCAAGATAAGTTATTTACAATGTTTAAGCGCTTCCACCCGCGTACGTCATTTGGCAGCGGTCTTGGCCTGTACCTTGTCAAGAAAAGCATATTAAAAATGGGCGCTGAGATAGAGTTTCATTCTACGGATGAAGGGTCTGTTTTTACGCTTATATTCTCTGACTAAATATGCGTATAACAAGGAAGAGTTTAATAGAGAACTGATTTTTACGTGTAGCAGCATTAATTATTTATCGTGATCAGGTACTCTTTTACCGCAAAATAATCATCCTTTATGCGCTGCATAAATGCAGCGTTTTGTGCATCATCATCATTTTGTTGAGCCTCATGGCAAATGTCAGCCAAATGCTTAGCGCCAAGATTCATGGCAAGCCCCTTCATTGCGAGATTGATGTTGCAAAAGATGGGCTGGCCGCATTAAAGATGTTCCAAAAAAATAGATATGATTTGGTTTTTATGGATTGCCAGATGCCAATTCTCGACGGATTTGAAGCCACCAAACAAACTCGTGGAATAGAAAAGGAAGAGGCGCGCGGTAAAACACCCATTGTTGCCCTAACCGCAGATGCTATGATCGGGGATCGCGAAAAATGTATCAAAGTCGGAATGAATGATTACCTTAACAAACCTATAAAAACTCAGGATATTAGAGAGATGTTAGCGAAGCACCTTTGCGAATAGGCCGCAGAGCAACAAAGCACACGCCAGATTATATAGCGTATGCTTTGTTATGATGTATAATTGTGCCTTATTTTAGTCCGCTTCTTTACCGATAACGTAGCCAGCCGTACCAACTGCCGCTCCTGTCGCGACTTCGCGTGCGGTGCATGCATTTAATAATAAAAGCGTAGAACACGATAGCGTTAAGATTAATAAAGTTTTCATGTGAAAAATCCTCTCTGTCATTGTCTAAATCTTCCAACAACTGCATGGATGCAAAGTTCCGTATGAAGTTTTAAGGCTACGTGTATAGCGGTGCGCGGTACGAACCTTGACCTATAATGAAAGCGCGCTAGCTCAGAATATACTAACAATCATTTTTAAAGGATAGAACATGGGTAAGCTCGTCGACGGAAAATGGGTAGAAACCAGTATTATTACAAGCGATGAATCAGGGCATTATGACCGCGAAGAGCGTAGTTTTCGTGATATGATAAGTGTCGATCATCCTGAATTTAAACCAGAAAAAGGCCGCTATCATCTTTATGTAAGTTATGCCTGCCCTTGGGCAACGCGCGCTTTGATGTATCGCAGTTTAAAGGGGCTAGAAAATTACATTGGACTTAGCGTTGTGCATCCGGACATGCTGGATAAGGGCTGGTGCTTTGATACAGACTTTCCTGAAACGACCGGCGATGCGCTTTACGGCCTTACATATCTGCACGAGTTATATCAAAAAGCGCAAAGCGACGTCAGTACAACGGTCAGTGTCCCTGTGCTGTGGGATAAGAAAACCGAGAAGATTGTGAATAATGAATCGGCTGATATTATCCGTATGTTTAACACGGCATTTGACCACCTTACAGGTAATCAGCAGGATTATTACCCTGAAGAACTGCGCGCAGAAATTGATACATGGAATAAAGAAATTTATCATAACGTTAATAATGGCGTATACAGCGCGGGCTTTGCTAAAACGCAAGAAGCTTATGATGAAGCGGTAAACGCGTTATTTGCCACATTAGATAAGCTTGATGCGCATCTTGAAGATAAAGACTACCTTGTTGGCAGCCGCCTTAGCGAAGCTGACTTACGCTTGATTCCAACGTTACTCCGCTTTGATATTGTCTATTATGGGCATTTTAAAACCAATTTGCGCCGGATCATAGACTATCCAAATTTATCACGCTACACAGCGCAATTATATGCAGTGGATGCGGTTGCCAAAAACCATGATTTTGAACATATAAAGCGCCATTACTATTATTCACATCAAGACCTCAACCCATATCGCATTATACCAAAAGGGCCAGAAGTGTTCATAAAAACGGCGAATGGTTCTGGATAAAAGGGAACGACATTTCCTGTGTTTCGTATGCTTAAATGTATACACATTAGGAGGATAATATGTCACAGACCCAGCTGCAAATGCAGAATGATAATAAGAGAACATTGGAAACCGTTAACCCGACAACAGGAGATGTTTATAAAAAGTATTTCTTGCATGATGAAGATGATGCCAAGGATATCGCGGACAAGGCGCATAATGCCTTTCTTAGCTGGCGCAATACCAGCTTTGAAGGGCGCGCCGGGATTATCGTAAAAGTGGCGGCAATTTTGGAACGTGATAAAACAGAGCTCGCAGAGATGATGGCCAGACAAATGGGCAAGCCTGTTGCCCAAGGCGAAGGCGAGATAGATTTATGTATTGGCATCGCAAAATATACCGCAGAACAAGGCCCCAAGGTGCTCAAAAATGAAGAGCGTGATTTAGAAGGCGGGCAGAAAGGCATAATAACCTATCAGCCGCTGGGCGTAATTCTGGGAATGCAGCCTTGGAACTTCCCTTTTTATCAATGTATCCGTTATAGCTTAGCCGTTATTATGGGCGGTAATACGACTGTATTCAAACATGCTGGTTTATGTTTTGAAACAGCAGAACGCATTCAGAAAATCTACGAAGAAGCAGGGCTGCCAGAAGACGTGTTTAGCGTGATTTATGCGAATGGCGAAACTGCGGATAGTCTTATATCACATGAGAAGATACGTGGGGTAACCTATACGGGCAGTGCGCGCGTTGGTAAAGTTGTAGCGCAAGAAGCTGGCAAATATCTTAAGAAAACGGTTATGGAGCTTGGCGGGAGCGATGCTTACATCATTTTAAAAGACGCGGATATAGACGCTGCCGTTAAAACTTGTGTAGAAGGGCGCGTCAATAACGCAGGGCAAACCTGCGTTGCGGCAAAACGATTCATTATTGAAGAAGATGTCTATGATGCGTTTAAAGATAAATATGTTGCTGCAATGAAAGACGTTACTTATGGCGACCCTATGGACAGGGGAAGCGATATGGGGCCTCTATCAACGTTTGATCTGCGTGATCGGGTGCATAATCAGGTGCAGGACACCGTTAAAAAAGGCGCAGAATGTCTTTGTGGCGGTGAAATGCCGGACGGGGAAGGCGCATTCTATCCCGCAACCGTTTTAGCCAATATTCCGCAAGGCACGCCAGCTTATGAAGATGAAATATTTGGCCCTGTAGCATCATTGTTTAAGGTCAAAGACGCGCAGGCTGCGATTGACCTCGCGAATGATCACCGTTATGGGCTCGGCGGCGGAATATTCTCTCAAGACACGGAAAAGGCCATTGATATTGCATGTAATCAGCTTGATACAGGCATGGTTAACGTTAATGGTTATGGTGCGGCTCGCCCGAATATGCCCTTTGGCGGCGTGAAAGAAAGCGGATATGGGCGCGAACATGGCGGCTTTGGTTTGAAAGAATTTATGAACATCAAATCCGTCTGTGTGTTATAAAGCGCGCGTCATAAAAAGAAGAGCTTATTGAAAGAGCGCCTGTTTAAGGGCGCTCTTTTTTATTGTTATTCTGATGCAAAGGCGCATGACTTAAAGGGCATTCTGCGTTTTTTTCAGCGATGGGTAATCAGTATATCCTTCATATTGCCCGCCGTAAAATGTCGCGGCGTCAGGGGCATTTAACGCAGCATTACTTGCAATGCGCTCAACTAAGTCAGGGTTCGCTATATACGGTCGGCCAAATGCGATGGCATCGGCGCGCTTACTTTTAATCCATTGATTTGCTTCATCTGGCGTAAATTCACCATTTGCAATAAAAGCGCCGTCAAAGGCTTCCCGCATCTTATCCATCAGGCTGCCCATACCTTCTTTGTTACTGCCATCGCCTGTATGATTGTTCGGGCGGATGACATGAATATAGGCAAGGCCTTTGCCTGATAATGCTTTTGCTGCGGCAAGGTATAATGCTTCTGGGGCACTGTCGTAACTTCCTCCAGGTCCGCCCGTTGGCGAAAGGCGCACACCAATGCGCTGCGCGGGTAGAACCTCCAGCAACGCATCTATAATTTCGTTCAGAAGGCGCAACCTATTCTCAATAGAGCCCCCATATTCATCATCGCGCTTATTCACCGAATCGCGCATGAACTGATCAATAAGGTAACCATTCGCGGCATGAAGCTCTACCCCATCAAAGCCAGCGTCTTTAGCGGATTGCGCTGCGTGCTTATAATCATCTATAAGGCGTTTTATCTCTGCTTTGGACAGGGCGCGCGCTTCGGCGTGGGGCACAGTTGGTCCGTCTTCAAGGTAATCACCAACAAAAGCCTCACCTTTTGGTGTCCAGACGCTTGATGAAACGGGTTGGTTGTGGTCGGGTTGGAAAACACGGTGCGATATTGCGCCGACATGCCATAGCTGACAAAAAATATGTCCGCCTGCATTATGAATCGCATTATTAACAACCTGCCATGATTTTACTTGTGCGTCAGTAAAAATGCCAGGTGTCCATGCGTAGCCTTGGCCTTCTTGGCTAATTTGGGTGGCTTCGGAGATAATTAAGCCTGCGCTTGCTCTTTGTGCATAATAAAGCGCATGCAAAGGGGTTTGTGTATGTCCATCTTTGTCGGATCGTGCGCGCGTTAGCGGCGCCATAAAAACTCTGTTTTTAAACGTTAAATCCCCTATTTTTACGTCGCGCAACAAGTCTGTATTGTCTGTTTGTTTTGTCATTATTTCCTCTTAACATTGTTTACTTATAGATGCATACGCATGCGCAGAATAGGCATTCCATATATGGGTGGTAATTCTTCTTTTGAGCCCTATAGTTTTTGGAACTTTTTCAAACGCTATATGTTTGTTTTTATAAAGGCCTATGCGTTTTAAATATGGCGCTTTAGGTGCATTTCAAGAGGGAAGCAATATTATGACAGACGCACCGATTAAAGAAAAAATAATCAAGCATATGGATGGCTTGGGTGATTTAGAGCGCCGCGAAGGCTCTGACAAAGTGATTCAAGCCCTCTCCGATCGCTATGACACCCCTATTTTTGTTGTGCAAAAAATAATTGCCGAATGGCAGGCGGGGCATAGCGGTACAGCAGATAATGAAGATCTCAGCAAAAAACTTAAGAACAACAACCGCGAAGAGGAATAGAAATGTCGAGCAAAATTCATAAAGAACAAATCTGGAATTTCATTAACGATATCAAGGTCGGTATGCTGACAACGCGTGATGGCGAAATATTACATGCCCGCCCGATGCATCTAGTGCAGGATAAATATGATGGAACAATCTGGTTCTTCACAAAGCGTAGCGCAGAGAAAATGAACGAAATTGATGACGATAACCATGTTTGCCTTGCGTTTTGCAACCACGAAGAAGGCATACATGTATCACTTTCAGGCAAGGCGCGCTTAACGCAAGACGCGACGCTGATTGACAAATTCTGGAGCCCTTTTGCAGCAGCATGGTTTGATGGCGGACGCGATGACCCTGATGTCGCTTTGCTTGAGATAAAAATCAATAAAGGTGAGCACTGGGAATCCGAGGGTAATAAGGCCTTTCAGCTCTATGAAATTGCCAAAGCAAATTTTGGTGAGGATACGCCTGATATCGGCAGCAGCCAGAAATTTGGCTAAATGTTGAAGGGCGGGCAGCGCTATTTATAAAAATTAAGGGAAAGTTATGTCACAAAAAACATCCGCCAAGCCACGTAAACCTTTAGTCGTGCTGACGGGCGCAGCGGGTAATATTGGCAAAGCGCTTTGTAAGAAGCTGCAAAAAGACTATCGTATAGCGGGGCTTGATGTGGAACCTTGTGCAAGCGCAGATGATAGTTATGAATGTGATTTAACATCCGATTCTTCAGTTGATCTGGCGCTCCATAAACTGCGCGCGTCACATGGTCGAGAAATCGCTGCAGTTATTCATTTGGCGGCTTATTTTGATTTTACAGGCGAAGAAAACCCTCTTTATGAACAAGTTAATGTTGAGGGAACGCGCCGCTTTTTGAAAGCGTTACAAGATTTTGATGTCGGGCGCTTTATTTATGCGTCAACCATGTTGGTACATGAGGCTGGCGTTCCTGGGCAAAAAATTAATGAAGATACACCGCTCAGCCCGGGATGGGCATATCCCGAATCTAAGGCTGAAACAGAAAAAGTTGTCGGTGAAGCACATGGCGATATCCCTTATACGATTTTACGCCTTGCAGGACTGTATAGTGAGGATAGCGCAGTGCCGACCTTGTCGTATCAAATTGCACGGATTTACGAGCGTGAATTTAAAAGCCATCTTTATGCTGGCGATCTGATGGCAGGACAGGCTTTTATCCACCAAGATGATATGGTTGATGTTTTTGCAAAAGTCGTGGAGCGCCGTAAGGCCTTACCTTCAGAAAATATCATGCTCGCAGGTGAACGCGATGTTATGGGCTACCAAGAACTACAAAACCGTATCGGCGGCTTGATTTTTGGTACAAAGCAATGGAAGACTTTTGATATACCGGAGCTTGTGGCGAAGCCTGGGGCGTGGTTAGAATCCGAAGCGGAGCCAATCATTCCAGATGCTTTTGATTTGGGTGAAAAACCTTTTATCCAGCCCTTTATGATAGATTTAGCGAGTGATCACTATGATATGAATATTAGCAAAGTGCAGGAACTGCTCGACTGGCGGCCGAAACATAATATTTATGACGGGATAGCAAAGTTGATTGAAAATCTCAAGGCGGATCCTTCTGCGTGGTATAACCGCAATGATATTATGCGCCCTGACTGGATACAGACAGCGCATGAAAAGGGTGAAAATCCCGATAAGATACGCACGAACCACGAAGACCATTATCGTGTGCAGCACCGTAATAATCTTTGGGCTCATTTTATGAATATGGGGTTGGCTTTTTGGCTGTTTAGTGCGCCCTTTATATTAGGCTATGAATCGCAGGCGATGGTGTGGAGTAATATCTGCTCAGGCGGGGCGTTATTTTTATGCTCTTTCTTATCTTTGTCATGGCGTATGGGGCTGGCGCGTTATGCGGCGGGCGCTGTGGGGCTTTGGCTTTTAGGCGCGCCCTTAGTTTTATGGGCACCAAGCGCGGCAGGCTATTTGAACGACACCATTATTGGTATGTTAGTCATTGGCCTTGCTGTCTGCACACGCCCCGTGCCATGTATTGCATTAGTGGCTGCAGAAACGGGACCGACGACACCGCCCAATTGGGGGTTTAACCCATCGGGCTGGTTTCAACGCATGCCGATTATTATTCTGGCTTTTGTCGGTTTTTTTATCTCACGTTATTTATGCGCTTATCAGCTTGGTCATATTGATGGGGTTTGGGAGCCTTTTTTCTCAGGCCGCGCGGATAACCCACAAAATGGCACGGAAGAAATTATTACCTCTGCTATGTCCAAATCATGGCCAGTGCCTGATGCAGGATTAGGGGCGATGACATATGCGTTAGAGATCCTCACAGGTCTTATGGGCTCAACGCGGCGTTGGCGTACAATGCCGTGGCTGGTGATGTTGTTTGGCGTTATGATTGTGCCCCTTGGTGTGATTTCTATTTTCTTTATTATTATTCAGCCCATTATGCTGGGTACATGGTGTACGCTTTGCCTCATTGCCGCTGCGGCGATGTTAATTCAGATTCCATATTCTTTGGATGAGCTTATTGCCACGAGTGAATTTCTCTATCGCCGCAAAAAGCAAGGCCGCCCATTGCTGCGCATTTTCTTCACAGGGGATACAGATGAAGGTGTAGATGACAAGACCGACGATGATTTTGAGCAATCACCGATGGTTATTGTAAAGGACATGCTCGGCGGCGGCGTTACCTTGCCTTGGAATTTGGCGCTATGTATTCCAGTCGGAATCTGGTTGATGTGTACGCGTCTTACCCTCGGCGCAGAAGGTGGCATGGCCAATATGGACCACTTGGTCGGAGCTTTGGCTTTAACTGTGATTATTACTGCGTTAGCAGAATCTGGTCGCGCTGTACGGTTTTTGCTTATACCGCTGGGTGCGACCTTATTGATTACGCCGTTTATTTATGGTGTTGGCACGCTCGCCATAGCTTCGAGCTTGATTTGCGGTACTCTTTTGATTGTATTCAGCTTGCCTAAGGGCAAGATTTATAATGCTTACGGGTTATGGGATCGTGCCATTGTTTGATGATTTTCCCCTTCTCATGAACTTTGCTATTTTCTTTGTGCTTGCGGGGATAATCTGGAGCGCGGGAACGCGGCTCTCTTACTTTATTGACGCCATCGCGGAACAAACGCAAATTGCGCGCGCCTTTATGGGGCTTGTTTTGCTTTCTACCGCGACAGAGTTGCCCGAATTTGTTACTACGCTCACCGCGTCATCTAGCGGTAATGGGGCATTAGCGCTCAATAATATGTTTGGCGGCATGATGTTACAGCTCGCAGTATTGGCGGTTGCGGACATGTTTGTCAAAAAAGGCACCTTAAGTGCCTGTCCAAAAGACCCTACTGTCGCGATAGCGGGCTTGCTGTGTATTAGCTCATTATGCGCCGTGTTGATAATGTACACGCTTGGCGATATTGCTATCGCAGGGCATGTTGGTATCGGCACTGTTATCGTCGCCATATTTTATATTGCGTCTATGTATATTTTAAAACAATCGCAAGGTCGTGAGAATTGGAGCGCCGTAGACCTACCTGAAGATAAGATTGCCAAACAGGAGCGGCATAACCGCTTTGATCAATCATCTTTAAAGCGGTTGGCGGTGATGTCGTTTATTGCGGGGCTATTTATTTTAGTTTGCGGTGTTTTGTTAGTACGCCTTGCCGACACGCTTGCCGTACAAACAGGGCTGGGGAGCAGCTTTATTGGTGCGTCTTTATTGGCGATGACAACATCATTGCCCGAATTGAGCACATCTATCGCGGCGATACGTGTTAAGGCGTACACTATGGCTATTTCTAATATATTTGGCAGTAATCTGATTATGACTTTTTTATTATTTCCGAATGATTTGGTTTATACAAATGGCGCGATTATTAATGAAATTAATGCATCGGTTCTTTTTGCGATAGGCGCAGGTATTCTGATGACTGCTATTTATTGCATTGGCCTGCTAGCACGGCCGAAAACACGCATTTTCAAGATGGGCATTGATTCGCTGGCGGTTCTTATTTGTTATCTTGTCAGTTTATACGCCATTTATTGCCTGCGCTAAGCCCTTAAAATACAACTTTTTACAGGAACCTTTGCCGCTAGAATGTGTTGGTATGAAGAGGAATAACTTTAAACATGATAGGAGGACGGTATGTCTAAGCAGCTAAAGAAAACAATGCAGGACCCTAGTGATAATTACGATAAGCCCGATGATGTATTGCAGGATAATGCGCTTTCACAGGAAGAAAAAAGAAAAGTGCTGCGAAACTGGGCGGACGAAGTGCAGCATATTTTAGAATCTGAAGCAGAAAATATGTGCCCCGAAGGAAAAGCCTCTGAGGAAGAAGAGACGTTACAAAATATTACGCAAGCTTTGGGTAGCTTGCGCTGAATTTATTTTTATCTATCCAGTAAATATCAACCACAGATTTGTGGTTGATATAAATTTTTGTAAGTTTTTTAAGCGGTTTTGCTTATATGTACGTGTTTACCGCCATGCTTGCGTAAAACATTTGTGGCGATGGTTTCACGATTACGGTCAAGCGTTTTAACCCAGAGTAAGAGCCCACCTTCGCGCATTTGCTGCTGGACGCGATTAGAAAGCTTTTTGCGTATGGAAAAAACGATCGCACATCCCAAAGCAGCGCCGAGTAAACTACCCAAGGCAACGGATCCCAACAAAATATAATTGGTAGCAGGGTTCACCATAAGCGCCCCTATAGAGCCACCCAAATAAGCTAAGACACCAATGCCGACAGTTGCGCCAATGGTTTTTTCTTCGGGGCGGACGGAAATTTCACGCGGCGTGCGCGGATTATCTTCTAGCCATTCTGGCCTGACAGCTTTTGCACCAAAACGCTTTTCAACCTCTTGCATATTACCAAGAACAGTAATGTCATGGCGTGCAAACTGCGAACCTTCTAGCTCTGATACGGCTTTATCGAGCTGCTCAAGATCATCAAAAACCCCGACAGCTTCATGCGTTGCAGCTTCTTGTGTTGTTGTATGTATCATTAGAGTATCTCCTTTAACATTGCATACGTTTTATCGGCGCTAAAGTTCCATTAATTTTCTGTGTAGCACTCTTGAAACCAGCTTTTCATACGGTGGCAGGAACTCAGAGGCGGTTTAGAACGTTAGCTGTGTGTTATGGATGATTTTGACAGTAGCACAACAGCAAACTTTACAGATGGATTCTCCCTCGCCTGGGGAACCTTTGGTGGTTGGATAAGCGACTTTTATGCATTGCTGCCCAATATTGTCGCGGGCATTATTTTCTTGATTTTTTTTGCTTTGCTCTCTTATGGCATCTCGCGCTATATCCGCGCTTACTTTGAACGTAAAGAACGCATTGATTTAGGCAATATTCTCGGAGATTTGGGGTTTTGGGTCTTAATTATCCTTGGCGTACTCATTGCTTTGACCATTATTATGCCGTCTTTGAAACCTGGCAATTTATTGGCAAGCCTTGGTATTGGTTCTATCGCGGCAGGTTTTGCCTTTAAAGAAATTTTACAAAACTGGCTTTCTGGTCTTTTGATCTTGCTACGTATGCCGTTTCGCCGCGGCGACCAAATTCAAGTGCTGGATGCCGAAGGTACCGTTGTGCGAATTGAACCGCGTGCGACGGTGCTACGCACTTATGACGGACGTGATATTGTTGTGCCTAATACCATGGTTTATAACAGCATCGTTCTGGTACATACATCACAGCCGCGCCGCCGTATTGAAATGGATTTAACCGTCGGCTATGATTATGAGGTCCGCCACATTACCAATATTATCCAAACGGCCTTATTAGGCATTGAAGAAATTCTCAATGACCCACTCCCACAGGTAATGTGCTGGGAACTTGGGGCTACGTCCTTAGGTATCAAACTGCGTTGGTGGATAGATTCTGAGCGCTCTGAAGAAGTGATTTCGCGCGCGCGCGCCGTGCAGTCGATTAAAGAAGCGTTTGAGATAAACGGCATAGATCCAACAGACCCACAGCTTATTTATTATCAAAATGCGAATAAGTTACCACCTGAGCAGGATGAACAGGCGCAGGCCGAGAACCACGCAAATGCAAAGCGAAAAATACGGCAAGAACCATTCAAGGCGCCATTGCCACCGCCCGCATTCACCGCATCTTCTGCTGATCCAGAATCAGAAACGCTTAAGAGAGATTCAAAAGCAAAAACATTATTGCCGAGTGAGTGAAGCGCGCTCTGTTTTTTTAGTTTTCTGTATCGAGGCTCTGCATATCAATAACAAAGCGATAAGCAACATCACCTTTGGCAAGGTGAGCGAAAGCGTCATTAATTTCGTTCATTTTAATGGTCTTGCACTCTGGGTGAATGTCATGTGCTGCGCAGAAGTCCAGAACTTCCTGTGTTTCTTTAATGCCGCCAATCAAAGACCCCGCAACGCGGCGACGACCAAAAATAAGCGGTAAAGTAGAGGCCTCTTCCATTGGGCCAACTTGACCGACAATGACAATCGTCCCGTCAATATCAAGCAGCGGCGTATAAGGGGAAAGGTCATGCTTTACAGGCGCGGTATCAATAATCAGATCAAAAGATTGCGCAGATTTTTCCATAGCGCCTTCATCTGTTGAAACAAGAATGTCTTTCGCGCCAATTTTCTTCGCCGCATCCGCTTTGTCGTTTGAACGGCTGATGACCGTGACCTCAGCGCCCATCGCGACAGCAAGCTTCACCGCCATATGCCCAAGGCCGCCAAGGCCAATCACACCAACGCGGCTGCCCTTGCCCACGCCCCATGTTTTAAGAGGCGAATATGTCGTAATGCCCGCGCAAAGTATGGGCGCTGCTTTTGCGAGGTCGAGTTTTTCTGGTACGCTTAAGACAAATTCTTCGCGCACAACAATATGTTTAGAATAACCGCCTTGGGTTATTTCTGCGCTAATACGGTCGGGCGCACCATAGGTTGGTGTCATACCATTGCGGCAATATTGTTCTTCGTGATTGTCACATTGGTCACATTCTTGACAGCTATCGACCATACAGCCTACCGCAACGTTATCGCCAATTTTATAATTTTTTACAGCTGCGCCGATGTCTAAAACGCGGCCGACAATTTCATGCCCTGGGACAAGGGGATAAGCTTGTGGCCCCCAGTCGCCGTTAACGGTATGGAGATCAGAATGGCAAACCCCAGAGTATAAGATTTCAATTGCGACATCGTTTGCGCGCAACGCTCTGCGCTCAAAGTGGTAAGGCACCATATGTGCATCTGATGAATGCGCTGCGTATCCTGTTGTTTTCATTTGTAAAACTTTCCTGAATGTGGCTTGAAATGCGTGGTTTAAATATAATGTCAGAGGCATAAATCATCCACGCAGCACCCGCGGGATGTTTGTTTTCATGTCTGCGCTTATAAAAATAGCATGGGCGATCTTATATTCAAGGCTAGTTCAGGAATAAATTTTATTTGGTTTCCTGTACTTCATCAGTGGAAATACCTAAATTTTCTTTGAATGTTAATGTGCGATAAGGGAATGGAATTTCGATGTTCGCATCATCAAGCGCCCGTTTAATGGCACGTAAAACTTTATCTCGGCTGGTATGCATGTCAATCGGCTTAGATTTACTCCACCAGCGTATTGTGAAATCTACGGATGATGAATTAAATTCGCGCGCGAAAACTTGTATGGGTTTGTCTTGATGCACAACATCTTGTGCCTTTACGGCTTTGCTGATGACCTCAGCGGCTTCATCAAGGTCGGTATCATAAGACACGCCGCATATGACCGTGAACCTGCGCAAGTCTTTATCTGTACGAATATAAACAGGGTTTGAAAACAAAAAGCTATTGGGCACTAAAACCAACTGGTCATCTGTTCTGCGAATATGTGTATCTCGTATGGTAATTGTTTCAACGCGGCCATTAAGGCCTTCGCATTCAATATAATCCCCAATACGCATTGGCTTACGCAGCATGATCATTGCGCCGGCCATGAAATTTTCAAAAACATCTTTAAACGCAAAGCCGACAGCAATACCGCCAATACCAAGGCCAGCCAACATTTTAGCGGGGGTCATGCTGGGGAATATAATGGTTAACGCCATTAAAATACCGAAAATCCAAACGCTGATCCTTATTAAAAGCAGGAAGAAATCGATGAGAGAGCGGCGCATATGTGATGTTGAGAATATTTTTCCAAAAAGCTTCTGGACAAAGAGCGATGCACACCATGTTAAGATCAGCGCAGCAAAAGCAAGGCCTATGCTGGGGAGCGCCTGAATGAGCCCAATCGCCATGCCTTCTATCTTTTCAGTCAGCGGGGCGAGAAACTCTATATCCATTGCGGCTTTTCCTTCTGTCGTTGGTTTTACATCTTTATAAAAACCAACACATTACCCGCAGATAAGTTCCCTTAAGCCACTTGTTTATTCGGTTTGTGACGTGTTCTCTAATAGTTTTTTGCTGAGCGATAGCATCGCGTCTTTATCAGATATATAATCATGTGTTTGATTTAAATCATGTGTTATCGCGACCAGTTGGCGCGCTAAAGCGGCTTTCATATTATCACCTTGCGCGAGCGTGACGAGGATTTGCAGCTTTTGCAGTAAATGGCGTGTTATGTTGGGCATGCTGCGTCCATTAAAGCGAATTTGGTCAAGGGCGCTAAAGATAATATCAGCAGCGTCGCTTTGTGTGGCGTGCAGGCGTTTGACACCGTCATCATCGTAAAAATCTTCCTCTGGTGTGGCTTTTTCACAGAGTAAAGCCAAAGCTGCAGACAAATGGTCAAGGACGTTAATCGCCGTGAAGCTGTCATTAATGCCAGGGGATAAAGCGCGGATTGCAATTTCAACCATATGGCGGATGGAATATTCAATGTCTTGCGTTGCTGTGCGTTGATCACCAATAATAAAAGCGCCACGTATATCTGCATGTATGTCTTCACTTTCATTTGCTGTTTTGGTGTAAATGCGTACGCCATCCTCACCTTTGACCAGAAAATGCCCCGCTTTAAAGTTAATATCTACGCGCAGATTTTCTTTGCAGGCAAGCTCCATAATCAAATCATAATCAATATTTTGGACGTAACCAGATTTGGCGAAAGTGATATGGCTGCTGCGTTCTACAAAGTCTTTTGGCCATGAATCATCTGTTTCTGGCATGTCATGGCTGTGTTTGACAGCATCTTTCGTCAGGCGCTTGATTGCGGATTGCAATTCGTCAGACACTTTCAAAATAATATTATCGGCGATGCTTGATTGTGCAACATGGTGAACAAAGCCCAACAGCACAAAAAGGTTAACCAAGCATAACGAGAACACGGCGGATATGGTTATTTGCGGCGTCGTGTTGGCAGAGCCATGCGAGTGCAAAATAACAGTTAAAGCAAAACAAGCCATCACCGTGCCAAAGAACAGCCCAATGAAATCCTTTGTTCTGCGGTCGGCCATGAATGTCTTGATTAGGCGCGGTCCAAGCTGTGATGCGGCGAGGGATAGAACAACCATCGTAATTGAAATCGCCAATGTTGCCATTGTGATCATCGCAGAAAGAAGCGTTGTCGTTACGGCTTTCGCGTCATCAGCGCTGCCTTGAAATAAGAATTTTGGGTATTCATAGTCTTGAAAATAATGCGTTTCTATGCTGTAAAGCGCCGCGGTCACGGCCAAGAACAGGAAGCAGAAAACAGCGGGCACAAACCATAAATTCCCTTTTAAGATTTGCCAGTAATTATAAAGCTTTGAAAACATGCAACGAGACCCTAGATTTGCAAAAACACTACAGGAATAAGTGTGCATATTAACATGTGTTGCGCGCAAGTGCTAGCGCACTCAGGGAACTAACTTGTGCGTTGGTGGTTAGCTGTTATGGGAGAGATATAATGGATATGTTTAAGAAAATTTATAAAGGCACGATACTTAACCACCCTAAAATGGCACTGACCGGCTTGGTTTTTATCACGCTGTTTTTCGCGGCGTTTATTCCGCAGTTTCGTCTTGATGCATCATCTGATGCGCTATTATTGGAAGGTGATAAATCTCTACATTATTACCGTAAGGTCAAAGAGCAATACGGCTCTGATGACTATTTGGTGGTGACCTATACGCCCAAAGGCGCGCTGTTTAACGGCGAAACTTTACAAGATTTGGGCGCGCTGCGTGATGAGCTTGCGGCAATAAAACGCGTTAAAAGCGCTACCAGTATTTTAGATGTCCCGCTGATCAATAGCCCGCCTGTCGAGATTGAAAAATTTAAAGATAATCCTCCAACGCTGTTAAGCCCGCAGACGAATATGACGCAGGCGAAAAAAGAGTTGATGACGAGCCCGCTATATAGTGAGCTGCTAATCAGTAAAGATGGTGAAACCACTGCTGTTATGGTGACGTTCGCGCAAGACCAAAAAGGCATAGAGCTGCTGAAAAAACGTACTGAGCTGCGTGAAAAAGAACGTACAGATAGCCTGAGTGCGCAGGAAAGCGAAGCGCTTGCCGCCGTAGAAAAAGACTACGCCGCATTTTCACGCATACAACAAGAAAAAGAAGCGCAGGATATTGCCGAAATTCGCGAAATTGTCAGCAAACATGAAGAAAATGCCACTATACATTTAGGCGGCGTAAAAATGATTGCGGTTGATTCTATGGAATATGTACGCAGCGATTTGATTATATTTGGCATTGCCGTCCTTTGTTTTATTGTGGTGCTGCTGACCTTGTTTTTCCGCAAAATACATTGGGTTTTACTGCCCATTGTAAACTGTGTCACGGTCGGGGTTATCATGCTTGGCCTGTTGGGACTCGTGGGCTGGCCGGTCACGGTGGTATCTTCAAATTTCATCTCATTACTTTTGATTTTTACTTTGTCATTCAGCGTTCACCAAATTGTACGTTACCGCGAATATCATGCGGCGCATCCTGATGATGACCAATACACATTAGTGAGCGAATCAACTTTGAAAATCATTATTCCGTGTTTGTTCATGGTCGTGACAACTATTGTAGCTTTTGGTTCGCTCGTGGTCAGCGGTATTCGCCCTGTAATTGATTTTGGCTGGATTATGTCCGTTGGCCTTGGCGTGTCATTTTTAGTGTCATTCACGCTTTTCCCTACGGTTCTGATGTTTTTGAAAAAGCCGCAAGCGCCTGCGCAATTTTCAGATAGAACCGCAAAAGTAACGCAGTTTTTCGCGCGCTCTATCGAACGCCACGGTAAACTGATACTGTTTACTTTCATCGTTGTTATTCTCGCTGTTGGCGCTGGGGTGTCGATGTTGACGGTTGAAAACCGCTTTGTTGATTATTACAAAGATTCGACAGAAATCCATCAAGGTATGCGCATTATTGATAAGAAGCTGGGCGGTACAGTGCCGCTGGATATCGTTGTCGATGCACCGCCGCAGTTTTTAGCGCAGTATGAAAAGAAGAAACAGGCCTTTATTGCTGAGCGCAAAGAAGAAGACCCGAACTACCGTTATGAACCTTTTATGGGCGATGGGTACTGGATGATTTCCCCCAGACGGGAAATGAAAAACATACATGAATATATTGATAGCTTGCCGCAAACGGGCAAAGTGCTTTCATTCCATACAACGCGCACCATGGCAGGTGATATAGATGCGCAGGCCGCCAATACCATTATGATGGCGGTGATGAAGGATAAACTGCCAGAAGAGCTGCGCGATATGTTGTTTGATTCCTATGTATCGCCAGACGGTAACCAACTGCGTTTTAGCGCCCGTATCTACGAAACGGATAAATCTTTAAAACGTGATGCTTTTATCAAGGAAATTGAACACCACCTGAAAGAAGAAATGGGTTTAGGCGATCGTGTGCATATTACGGGTATGCTTGTCCTGTATAATAATGTCTTACAAAGCCTGTTTGATTCGCAAATCAAAACAATTTGGACCGTCTTTATTACAATTTTTGTAATGTTCACGATCCTCTTCCGCAGCCCGCTTATTGCTGCGGTAGCGTTCTTGCCGAATATCACTATTACAGCACTGGTGCTTGGCATTATGGGCTGGCTGCATATACCGCTTGATATCATGACGATTACCATTGCTGCCATTTGCACAGGGTCAGCGGACGATAATACCATTCATTATGTTCACCGTTTCCAAACAGAGTTTAAGAAGCACGGTGATTACTGGAAAGCCGTTCATGCCTCACATGAAAGTATTGGACGGGCGATGTATTATACAAGCATCACGGTCATGTTTGGTTTTTCATTGTTAATGTTTTCTAACTTCGTGCCGACTATCTATTTTGGCCTGTTGGTTGCGTTCGCCATGTTCCTTGCGTTGCTTGCGAATCTGGTGCTCTTGCCGCTGTTATTGGTTATGTTTAAACCGATGGGCAAAGCAAAGTAGCGCTTGCGCCCTCCTGCGTGTCTACGCAATCCAAACCTCAATAGCTGTTCATGCAGATCATAATAAGATAGCGCCTGATGATTACTCATCAGGCGCTATCTTTATTGCTCGTTTTGGCAAAGAATCTTACTGTATTTTTATACCTGCTTGTGAAAGAAGCACAAGGCTGTCGGCTTCGATTTCATGGCTATCAAAAAAGCCATCGTCAAATTCACCATAAACATGAACGCGGTCACCTTCTCTTACTTTGATGCCATCATCATCAAAAGGGTCATAGCCTAATTCACCGACATCTACTTGCATGACGACATGGTTTCGCCCTGTAATGGTAAAGCTATCGCCTTGTATGTTGTTGACCGTGCCCTGCATGGAAACATAACGCGTATCTGCGCGGTCATTCTCATAGCGTGAAGTATAAGACGGGCGATCATCATTGGTGTAATAATATACTGAAGAGTTTTGAATAAAGAGGTTTTCAGCCTCAATTTCGCGTCCTTCAAATAAATCATCGTCAATTTCGCCTGAAACAGTGACAATTTGACCGGCTTTAAGATATTCTGTCTCGTTACCTGTCCATTTGAGGTCATCAAGCTCTACAGTGATAACACCTGTGTTGTAATGCAAATCAAATTCGTCGCTGCGAATGTCGCCCACTTTACCTGTAAGTACAATGTCAGCGCCATCGCTGCGGTTTGGCAGCGGAGTATCACCGCTGGCTGCAAATCCTGTAAGCGGCGTTAATAACGTTGCGCCCATGAGGGTATATAAAAATGTTTTCTTGAACATGATGTAACTCCTTTTCTCTTGATAAAATGCATGTCATCAGACCAACGGAAAACACTATGCGGAGTTCCTTTTTTTAATAAGGAGAAAGGGAACAAATGCCGCGCTGATCCGTTAGAAGATATGTCATAACAATCATGTAAAAATAAAAAAAGGAGAAGACATCATGGCAAAGTCCAAACCAGTATCACAATCACCTTCATATCCCGAAATTGACGATATTCGCGGCGATATTGAATCGTTAAAATCGAACGTCGTTGAACTGACAAAGCATATTAAGCAAGATGGCAAAACGCATGGCGCAGAGCTGAAAGGCGCGATGGCTGAGCAGCTTGTTAACGCAAAGGCTTATAGCCATAAAAAATATGATGAGTTAGAAGGTAAAGTTAAAAAACATCCCGCGCAGTCAATTGCTGCGGCTTTTGCAGCAGGCTGTCTCATTAACATGCTTTTGAAGCGTCGATAAAATGAACAGCTTATATCCGCTTGTTGAAAATATTATATTAGATAAACTGCTTGGCAGCCAATCGCCCTTTACACATAAAAGTAAATTTGTGTTTGGAATGTTTGTATTGGCTGCCACGCTTGCATTACTTGCTGTGGTCTTTGTGGCTATAGGCGCTTATTTATGGCTGCAAACAACGCAGCCAGCCCACATCGCAGCTTTTTGCACTGCGGGCATGATATTTGCGGGTTTTATCATCAGCGTTATTGTGAGTTTAGGTTTCAGCGCTTATCGTAAGATGCGCATCAAGCGTGTCCAAAAAGAAACGCAGCTTATTGTCGCGCAGCTGCTTGAAAGTTCTGAAGCGCAGCTTAAAGAATACGTTGAAAACGCACCAGCCAGCAGCATGGCTCTGGCCGTTATTGCAGGTTTTATTTCAGGGAAATTTATGGACTGATATATAAGCCTTATCGCACAGAACATAAAAAACGCCTGCACTTTAAAAATGCAGGCGTTTTTCTGTGGTGAGGAGTGGGGTCGTTAAACGTTTAATCGTTATAGCGTTCATCTTCAGCGCTTAACGGTGCGAAGCGCTGTTCGTATGCTTCTTGCCATTCAGAGAGCTCAATCGTGTTATTGTCATTATCGTCTAAGCTTTGAAACCCTGTTGAAATAAACTCTTCGGCAGACAGGCCATCTTTGTTTTCATCAAACTTGATAAGGCCAGATTCTTTAAAGAACAATTCGTAGCTATAGCCTTGCAGCTGCGCATAACCGTCATCATTATAATCGACGAATTTATAAACCTGTTTTTCCATTGGCGTTACGGTGAGTACGGTTTTTTTGTCCCATTCGATATTATCAATTACTTGATTACCGTCCAAATCAAACGCGTAGAATAAACGCTCACCGACTTCCGACTTGCCATATAGACCATCATTGTTGAGGTCAAATTTAGAGAAATAAATTTCATGGACATTCTTCTGGTCAACCGTATTGGCGTAAGTTTTGGTATGAACCGAAGTTGCATGTGCAGGCACATAGGCGCTGCATAGCGAAATGGCTGCGGCGGAGAGTGCTAAACTAAACTTTTTCATTTTGTTATCCTTTGTTTATGAATCAATCACTCTACCAAAGCTTATAGAAGGGGTTAAGTTCCATTGCTCCGGAACTTATGCCCCAATCCAAATTTGCTGACCGTTGGTGAATTCTTTAATGCCGTGCGGGCCAAGTTCGCGGCCATAGCCTGAGCGTTTAACACCGCCACTTGGCAAGCGAGGATCTGTTTTGACGATACCGTTAACGGCAACCTGCCCCGCGACAATCTGATGGGCGAGTTTCTCGCCTTGTTGGGGGTCAGCGCACCAGATACTCGCGCCAAGCCCATAGGCCGTGTCATTGGCAAGTTTGATTGCTTCGGCGCTGTTTGCTGTTTTGATAATCGCCGCAACAGGTCCAAAGGTTTCTTCTTGGTAGGCGCACATATTGGGGGTGACATCTGTTAACAAGGTTACGGGGTAGAAATAACCCTCACCTTCAGGCAGTACGCCGCCAAGCAAGCAATTCGCACCCTGCGATATAGTTTCACGAATTTGGCGATGTAAGTTTTGGCGTAAATCATCGCGCGCAATCGGCCCGATTTTGTTTTCTGGCAGGCTGGGGTCGCCAACGCTTAATGCAGATAAACGCTGTTCAAGCTTTACAATGAGTTGATCATAAACACTATCTTCGACAATGATACGTTTTGCGGCAATACAAGACTGCCCCGCATTAATTGTCCGCGATAAGGTAATGATATCTGCCGCTTTATCTAAATCAGCGCCATCCAAAACAATACAAGGGTCAGAGCCGCCAAGTTCTAAAACAGCAGGTTTGATCTCTGATGCCGCAATGGCCGCGACGGCAGCGCCGCCTTGGCTTGACCCAGTAAAAGAGACAGCTTGAATATGCGGGTTACGTATCAGCGCCTCAACATCTGGCGTTTGTAGATAGACCGCTTGGAAAAGCCCCTCAGGCGCGCCTGCATCTTTAAAGGCTTGCTCAAGCGCCGCAGCGCAGCCGGGTACATGCGGATCATGCTTCATAATGCATGTATTCCCCGCCATAAGCGCCGGCGCAAAAAAACGCGATGCAATCCAATAGGGGGCATTCCATGGCAAAATGCCCAAAACAGGGCCGAGCGGCATATATTGCACATAGCTGCGCGCTGCGTCAGAGGCGATGATCTCCGTGGCAAGATAGCCCTCAGCCTGTGCGGCGTAATGTTCGGCGCACCATGCTGATTTTTCAACTTCCGCTAAAGCTTCACCAACGGGTTTGCCCATTTCTTCGGTCATAAACCCCGCATGATAATCGGCCTTATCACGCAAGGCTTTCGCGACATTGTTCAGCACTTCACCGCGTTCGGCATAACTTTTATTCTTCCAAAGGGCATAAGCATTTTGCGCCTTTTCAAGTTTATCTTGCACTGTTTGCGCCGAATCTGTGGCGACTTCACGAATCACTTTGCCTGTTGCGGGGTTGACCGCTTTTAATACGCTGGACATGGTGTTCTCCTTAATATGCTGTGGTTGACGGGCTAAAATTTAAAGGTTTACGGTGAAATCACGATCCATAGTGAAAAATGACTTACAGCCTTTATCCGTTATGTAGATTGTATCCGAAGTGCCGACGGTTTTGTCGCCATCAACGCCCCACATCCATGGAATAACATGAAAGACCATGCCTTTTTGTAACGGCCTGAAATCTCCGGGTTTAAGGCTAACGATAGAGCCTTCGTCCCAGCTAGGGGGGAAGGCGATGCCGAGCGAGTACCCCGCACGCGTTACGAGCGTTGCGCCAGTATCATTATCCATGATGATGTCACGGACAATCTGATGCGCATCTGAAATAGTTAGGCCTGGGCGGAAATGGTCATGTACCGCGTTTAAAGCCCGCTTCATGGTTTCTTGTGCCTCGTACATTGAAGGGGTTAATTCTTGGGTCACAATTGTACGCATCATGGCGGTGTGATAACGCCGATAGCAGCCACCAACTTCCAAAAAAGCATGTTCGCCTTTCTCAAGTTTGCGCCCCTCCCAAGTGGCGTGACCAATCATTGAACGTGGCCCCGTTGTGACGTAAGGCATAACGGCAGGGAACTCGCCGCCCGCGCGGAACATCGCGGCGCTGATCTCCGCCGCGATTTCGTTCTCGCTTACGCCGACTTTAGATGCTGCAATGCCGGCTTTCATCCCTGCTGTTGCTGCTTTCGCCGAACGCTTCATAATTTTAATTTCTGCCTCTGATTTACACATGCGCCCTTCTTCGACAATGCCGTAACAATCATAGATAAACTGATCACAAAAAGCAGAATGCATACGGTCTTGTTGATAAGCCGGGAAGAAGTAACTGTTGCGCTCAAAGCCGATATGCTTATCCAACAACCCCATGCGTTTTAAACAGTTCGATAGCGTTTGAATGGCGTCGCCCGTATCTTCATAAGGGTTTGTTTTTTCAACCCATGTCCGTGCGTAGACATTCGATTCTTCCAGTTTACGCGTGACCATAACGGGGTCGTCTTCAAGCGGTACGATAATCGCCTGAAAATACGAATATCCCGTGGTCTGGTAATCGGTGAGATACATTATGTTACCGGGGTCAGTAATAATCACAGCATCCAAAAGCCGTTCAGCCATGCGTGTGCGTAATGCCTTCAGGCGGCGTTCATATTCCGCCATCGGGAAAGTCATATCATCACGTTTTTTCATATACTTAACCTTTCATAACATGCAAAACGGCATCTTTGAAGATTTGAAGACCTTCATTGAGATCTTCATCGGCTATTGTTAGTGGCGGGATAAGTTTTAAGACTTTACCTTGCGTGCCGCATGGGCCGAAAAGCATACCGTTTTCAAAACAGGTCTTGGCGATTTCTTTGGCTTTTGCCCCGTCTTGTACGTCAAGCGCTTGCATCATGCCTTTGCCGCGTACCGCGAGCCCTTGGCCTTTTAGCGTCGCTGCAAGCTCATCAAGAACGCCGCGCATAATATCGCCTTTGCGTTTAACGTCTGTCATCAGCTTATCGTCTTCAAAATAACGCAGCGCCTCGCGCCCTGCAATAAATGAAATATTCTGACCGCGGAACGTGCCCGTATGTTCACCAGGCTGCCAATGTTTGTCATGCTCAGCCTTCACCATATTCATGGCAATGGGCGTTCCAAAACCGCCTAAGCCTTTGGCAAGGGTAATGACATCTGGGTCGAGCCCCATATCATCAAAGCTAAAATATGAGCCGGTGCGCCCGCAGCCCGCTTGAATGTCATCCAATATAAATAATGCGCCGACATCTTTGGCTAATTGCTGTACTTCACGCAGCCACTGCGCAGTTGCAATGTTAACGCCGCCTTCTGCTTGGATCGGTTCAAGGATAAAAGCCGCAGGCGGTTTTATGCCAGATGATGGGTCTTCGATTTGTTTGCGCAGAGCCTGTATGTCAGAGCCGTTTGCAACGCCTTCAAAGGGAAGGCGGTGTACGTGGTTTAAGGGCACGCCAGAAGCGTTGCGGAAATAGTCATTTGCCGTGCAGGCCAGTGCGCCAAGCGTCATGCCATGAAAACCATGAGAGAACGCAAAAACAGTTTCGCGTCCAGTAACGCGCCGTGCAATCTTCAAGGCGGCTTCAACGGCATTTGTGCCTGTTGGTCCCATAAATTGTAGGCGGTGCTTCATGCCGCGCGGCTTCATGATTGTGTTGACAAAACCTTCAATAAAATCGCGCTTAGCGGTCGTGTACATGTCCAAACTATGCGTGACACCGTTGGCTTGAATATAATCAATAACCGCCTTTTTCATATGCGGGTTATTATGCCCAAAATTTAAGACACCTGCCCCCGCGAAAAAATCAATATAGCTTTTGCCATTTTCATCAATCTGACGGGCGTTTTCTGCGGTTTTAAAAACAGTTGGATATGCACGGCAGTAACCTCTAATTTCAGATTCCCATGCTTCGAATATAGCGACACTCATATAATTTCTCCTTAAGCGATACGTAAAGAGGCTCTAATATTTGTGCAATATTGCGCAATATCAGGGCCTAGATTGTACTAACCAGCACACCCAAATCATGGGTGCGTTGTCTAAGTTTATATATAAGTGAACGTTCACCGAATCACCGTACAGCAAAAAAAAAGACGATACAATGCTTGTGAATGCTTGTGTTTTAAAGTGTTGATATTAAATGTTATTTTGGGGACTCTGCGCCAGAAATATGACAAAATATGCGTACGACTACAGCAATAAGCGCATCATTGAAATCATATTCTTGGTGGTGGCAGGGCTTCTGATGTTCGCCTGTTCCGTCATCTGCGCCAATTAGGGCAAACGCCCCCGCACAATGCTGCAGAAAGTAACTAAAGTCTTCCGAAGCCATAATTGGGACAGCAAGGTTTTTATCCTGCCATTCTTCGCCCAGTTCTTTGTGCAAAACCGTGCGGTAAATTGCTGCGTTTTCGTCGTTGTTTATGGTGGCGTTTAGGCGCGGAAGAACTTCGGTCGTGACTTCAACGCCATAGCTTTGTGCGGTTGCGGCAGCTATTTTGATGATTTCTTCAAAAACAAAGTCACGCTCTGCGGTATTTGCAACGCGGATACTGCCAGAAAGTTTTGCGTTTTGCGGTATGATGGTCGGCCCGCTTTTCGCGTCAATACTTGTTAAGCTCAAGACGGCGGGAGTTTGTGGAGCAAGCCGGCGGCTCACAATTTGCTGCAAGTTCATTGTAATTGCGGCGGCGGCTAAGACAGGGTCACGGCAAAGTTCAGGCTGGCTTGAATGTCCGCCATAGCCTTGCACGGTAATTTCAAATGTGCCATTTGCCGACATGACGGGCCCATCGGGGCAGACCGCTTTGCCAAAGGGGATCGCAGGCCAGTTATGCCAGCCATATATGGCGTCAATATTCTCAAGCGCGCCAGCTTTAACCATTTTATCTGCGCCATGCAAGCCTTCTTCAGCGGGCTGAAAAATAAAGCTTATTGGCTGTGAAAGTTGATCTTGGTGGCGGTGCATCCACAGCAAGCTTGCCAGTAATGTTGCGCTATGGCCATCATGGCCGCAAGCATGCATTTTTCCTGCGTTGTTTGAGCGCCATGCGACATCTGTTTTTTCTGCCATGGGCAATGCGTCCATATCACCGCGAAAGGCGATATGGGGCGCGTTTTGTTTATCTGCGCATAATGTGGCAATAGTTCCTGTTTCTGTACAGCTACGCCATGAGATTCCCGCTTTATCTAGGGTTGTGCGAATAAGCTTTGCCGTTTCAAATTCTTCATAACCAAGCTCTGGGTGCATGTGCAAATGGCGGCGCAAGGCGATGGCCTCTGCGTTTAATTCGTCCCAGTTCTTCCAATTTATTAATCCGTTTATGATATCCATAGCATCAAGTGTATCGCAAAAAACAGCAGAAAAATAGTCTTGTGAATTATGGCTTGTTCAGGCTGCGCTGCGCAGCGCGCAAGGAACTTTATCGCCTGATAAGCTGTTGGCAATATTGGATAAACTTATTGAAAGGAAAAAAGATGGAATATGGTTTACTCGGCCTGCTTATTTTAATACTCGATATCGTGGCTATTCTTAGTATCATTCAAAGCGGCTTAAAGCCGATTATGAAGCTCGTTTGGGTTGTACTTGTTTTGGCCTTGCCTGTTATTGGTATGGTGCTGTGGTTTATCATCGGCAATAAACGCATCGCATAAAAATTAAATGTGCTTATAAGCATAAAAAGCGCCCGTTAAATGGGCGCTTTTTTTATATCGTGTTTTTGGGTGCTGGCGGATGTTAGTGGTGCATGAAGAAATTAATAATGCTGTCCTTTTGCGCTTGCAATTCAAAGTAGCGTTGGCGTGCCCAGCTTTTATCTGAGATGTAAAGCATAACAAGCTCTGCATCATCATCATTAAGCTGCCCGTCAATAAGGGCCTGTATGTCTTGGTCTGTAACGAATGTTCTCATTTTCTGCTCTTATGCGTTATAAAAAATGGGCATGATGGTTTTATAAATATCCACCGCGCCCATTTTGTTATTATGTCAATGCTTAACTTGTGAATCAAGCTTTATTTTCTAAACTCAACCACAACGCGGCGGTTTTCGCGCAATGCGACCCCATCATTGGTTTGTACGGCAAGGTCTTGTTCGCCGTGCGCTTCTTCATCAATGATACGGTTGGCGACACCGCGTTCGGTAAGTGCCATTGAAACGCTATCAGCACGCTGTTTTGAGAGGTTGGCATTATAGCTAGATGGACCAGCCGTATCGGTGTGGCCTGTTACCGTGACTTCTCTGGGGTTATAATCTTTGATCTCTGTGGCGATTTGATCAATTGTATGACCTGCCGCAGGTTCAATTGCTGCGCTATCAAAGGCAAAGTTCACCTCGTAATCATTGAGAACCTTACTCATTCTCAGATTCTCAACCTTGGCTGGAACGGCGGCTACCTTTGGCGCTTCTGGTGCAATGCGTTTCAAGCTACAGCCATCTTTAACAAAGCCTTCTGGCGCTGGGCGGTAATTTTGGCAAGGCTCACGATCAACGGCGGTATATTCTAAATATTCACGCAATTCTAATTTTTTCTCAGCGGGAAGCTGCTCCGCATAGTGTTGATATGGCTTTTCACTTACAGCTTGATGTGATGTGAAGCCATCTGCATGTGCAAGGCCACCTTGAGCCATTGTGAAAATGGCTGCGCTATATAAAGCTATCTTTTTAATGTCTAACATGTGTTTTTCCTTATGTTTTGTGTTGTCTCAATTTGTACTAATCACACTAACGTCTGCATGAGGCGTATTGTTCCTTGGGAATTATGTTTTTTTACGGGAACTTAGCGTGGGTTTAATGCGTATGACTATTTAGACGTTCACATAAAACGAACATAGAGAACATAACGCATATAAGGAGGTAACCATGTTAGGTTGGGCAATTTCATTTTTAATCATTGCGATTATCGCAGGCGTATTAGGACTAAGTGGTGTGGCATTGATTGCCGCTGACATCGCGCAGTTGTTGTTTATCGTATTCATCGCGCTGTTTATCGTATCAGCTGTTGTGCATGTAATTCGCGCTGCTGCTGCGCCACCAAAACAATGATTCCTTGATCATATATAAGAAGTTTAAAAGGCCATCTGCGATGTAGATGGCCTTTTTATGTGGCTTTTTCTGTGTTTCTGTCGTAGCATTATTTATATACAATCATAAAAATTTGGATTTTACCAATGGACAAAACAGCCCTGCGTAACTTTATATTGTTTACGTTACTTTTATTAGCGTGCACATCGACGTTGATATGGAGCGCCCTTTCTGGTGACAGAAGCCTTAAAAGGACTGACGACCTTGTGATACAAACGCAAGAAGTGATCAGCCAATCAGAAAAAGTATCTTCTTTAATCGAAGGCATGCTTTCTGCGCAGCGTGGCTATTTAATTACTGGGCAAGACGGGTTTATTGAGGATTATGAAGAAAAGAAAGCCGAAGTGTCAGAGCGCATCGCAAAACTCGCAGAATTAACGGCTGAAAACCCGTCTCAAACCAGTCGCCTTGATGAAATCAGAAGCTATTTTACGGAGTTTTCAAAAAAACTCGAAGAGCGTGCGACGACGTTTGAAACACAGGTCGAAAAAACCATATTATATGACGTGCAAAGCGTTGACAGCATTAAAGACAATATTGTGCGCATTAATGCAATGATGCTCAAAGAAACATATATGAAGCTTAATGAGCGCTTTAACTTACTTGGCGAAAAGAAAAAAGAATATTTAAAAACGCTAATTATCAGTGTTGTTACAGGCACGGTGCTGCTGCTTATTTTCAATGGTTTTTTATTATTTGTTCAGCGTGCCCGTGGCCATATGGCAGCATCTTTAAAAGAAATGGAAGAGCGCCTGACGATTGCCGTTGATGGTAGTGATGATGGTATTTTTGATTGGGATATCCAAAACCATAAAGTGTTTTTCTCGCGCCGTTTCTTTGAAATGCTTGGCGAAGAATATGATTCATCAAAAGTGAATATTGAATATTTTAAAAGCTTGCTTCACCCCGATGATGCGGATAATGCTTGGACGTATTTAGAACAATATCTTGCGGGCAACCTTTCTGAATATCGACAAACCTTTCGGATGAAGCATAAAAGCGGGCGCTGGATTTGGATTCAATCGCGCGGTAAGGCGCTTTATAAACAAGACGGAAAAGCCAGCCGTATTGTTTGTATTCACACAGATATTACACATACGGTGCAAGCCCAAGAACGCTTAAAGGCCGAAAAAATCGAAGCGGAAGATGCAAACCGCGCGAAAAGTGATTTTTTGGCACATATGAGCCATGAAATTAGAACGCC
>DELD01000056.1:45798-46245 GCA_002354205.1 Micavibrio sp. UBA2705
ATGAGCCATGAAATTAGAACGCCGCTTACCGCAATTAACGGTATCGTTGAAATTTTCGAACGTACGCGTGATAGCTTCACGGAAAAGCAGCAAAGCTTGGTCGGGACATTAAAATCAAGCACATCTTCGTTGATTGATTTAATCAATGATATTTTGGATTTCTCAAAAATCGAAAGCGGCGAACTGGAATTAGATGAGCAGGGCTTTGTGCTTGATGAAATTTTTGAAAATGTCATTAGCATGATGTCACTAAAAGCCTCTGAAAAGGGGGTAAGTTTTGTGTTTGATTATTCTGCGCTTAAAGGCGCAGAGTTTTATGGCGACATAAAGCGCATTCGCCAAATTTTGGTAAACCTGATTAATAATGCGATTAAATTTACAGATAAAGGCGGCGTTAGTATCAGCGCAGAGGTTGAGGCACGGGACGACGCAGAATTGTTAAAAATC
>DELD01000056.1:46523-46658 GCA_002354205.1 Micavibrio sp. UBA2705
GACGACGCAGAATTGTTAAAAATCACCGTAACCGATACGGGGATTGGCATTGATCCTGAAAACTTCGATTTAGTGTTCCAACGCTTCAAGCAGGCCGATTCTTCTGTTTCACGTAAATATGGCGGTACAGGCCTT
>DELD01000056.1:46954-47199 GCA_002354205.1 Micavibrio sp. UBA2705
ATGGCGGTACAGCCCTTGCCCTGCCGATATCAAAGAACTTAGCAAATTTGATGGGCGGCGATATTTTCTTAAACAGTGAACTGAATAAAGGGACGACATTCACATTGATGCTGCCGATTAAAATTGAAATGGCAGGCACAGTTCGACAAAAAGACGAAGAAAAAAGCATGAAGATCAATGATAAGGTCCGCAGCGCTTTGCACGGTGAAAAGAAAATTTTGGTCGTCGAAGATTATGAAGGCAAT
>DELD01000056.1:47485-47635 GCA_002354205.1 Micavibrio sp. UBA2705
GTCGTCGAAGATTATGAAGGCAATATTGTCATTCTAAGTTATATGTTTGATGAGCTGGGCGTTGAATATGATGTTGCACGTACAGGGTTAGAGGCCGTGAACCTGTGGAAGAAGAATTATTATGATGTGGTCTTGATGGATATCCAAATG
>DELD01000056.1:47920-48222 GCA_002354205.1 Micavibrio sp. UBA2705
GTGGTCTTGATGGATATCCAAATGCCCGTCATGGATGGCTTCACAGCGACAAAAGAAATTAGGGAATATGAAGCGCAAAACGCGTTAGAGCGCACGCCGATTATTGGGATGACAGCCCATGCTTTGGTCGGAGATAAAGATAAATGCATTGAATGTGGTATGGATGCTTATTTACCTAAGCCACTGGTTGAAGTTGACCTGCAAAGGGAAATTTTGCGCTATATAAGTAAAAAGAAAAAAGCAGCGTAAAAATAAGGCCGGCGATATGCCGGCCTTATTTTTGTTTTATGCGGCCATTTGGA
>DELD01000056.1:48509-103992 GCA_002354205.1 Micavibrio sp. UBA2705
TTTTGTTTTATGCGGCCATTTGGAGAGATGGTGCTCTGCTGTGGTGTGGTGTGTGGGGGGTATATGTGTGCCCTGGTGTGGCGAGCTCTTTTTGCAGGCCATCACGTGCGCGTGAGAGCCTTGAGCGTACTGTGCCGACAGGAACATTAAGCTCTTGCGCAACATCGGCATAACTCATTTCATTGACGCAAACCATGACAAGAATTTCTTTATGATCAGCAGAAAGGCTATTCATTGCTTCGCCGACATCTTGTACTTCAATTTTTGTATCTTGTGTCGCTTCAATAAATTGCTGTTCAATATATGGCTCTGGGTCATATTGTGTTTCAAATTTTACTTTGCGTCTGTAGCCAGAAACAAACAAGTTAAACATAATCTTAGATGCCCAGCTATAAAGGCTTGTGCCAGACTTGAATAACTCCTTTTTTTCCAACGCACGGAGTAATGTGGATTGAAGAAGGTCATCTGCATCATGCTGGTTAGCTGTCAGCTTTCTTGCAAATTTCAACAATCTTTCATTGTGTTCTAGAAGTTCCTCTGTATCAAACATTATGGTATCCTTTTTTTTGTTTACCTAACAATGTTAGCCCCGCCACGTAACTCCAATTTGTCGCGCATGTAACTATTGTGAAAAACTTTGTTTCTGAAATGTAACAAGTTGTGTATTATAGCGACGTCAGGGAATAACAGGACTGGCTCTGTTAAGCGCCGACCATAAAGATAGAAGTGGTATAAAGCATGAATAAAGGCGTAGTTTTCAGTATTGATGATGATCAAGACTTACAAATCGTTGTAAAAGAATATTTAGAATCAGATGGCTATAACGTTATTAGCGTACATAGCACGCAGCAGGCACGTGAAGATGTTGAAACCGCGCGCCCTGATGTGATTCTATTGGACCTCGTTTTACCAGATGGTGAGGGGCTGACGTTGCTGCCCTATTTAAAGACCGTAACCAAAGCGGGCATTATCGTTGTTTCTGGAAAAAGTGATACAACAGAGAAAATTATCTGCCTTGAGATGGGCGCGGATGATTATATCACCAAGCCGTTTGAAATGCGTGAGCTGTCGGCGCGTATCAAGGCTGTTTGCCGCCGTGTTGCAGATGCCGCACCCGCAGAAGGTGGCGCCGCTGCAAAAGAAGACACGGTGGATTTTTCAAAATGGACATTAAACCGCGCCCAATATCAAGCTTTTGAACAAGACGGCAAATCATTAGAATTAACGACAGGGGAGTTTAAGCTCCTTGAAGCTTTGGTTAGCGCGCCGAATCGGGCTTTGAGCCGTGATTTATTGTTTGATCTAACGCGCGAAGGCAATTTTGATGCTTTTGACCGCAGTATCGACATTCAAATCGCGCGTATACGTAAGAAACTAAAGGATGACGATAATAACATTATCAAAACCGTCCGCGGCGTTGGCTATATGTATTGTGATTACAAAGCTTAGCGTCGCCTTATTCATATATAGGGAACTCTTTGCTTTGGGGGCGGTAGGTATAGCGAACCCAAATAAGGAGTATGATAATGTTGAAACGAATGAATTTACTGCCCCTGACTATTTTTGCCTTAGCGAGCGTAAGCTTAGCCGCGTGTCAAACCGTAGATGGCGCAGGGCAAGATATTGAAAATGCTGGCGAATCAATACAGGATGCCGCAAATTAAGACATAGCTATTGCATACAAATGTGTGAAGCATATAAAAACCCGCCTTGTTTATCGCAAGGCGGGTTTTTTGTATCGACGCTTTTTTACGCGCTTTTTAACTGTGCTTTCAAATCGCGCATATAATCATGGCTTTTCTTAAGTGTTTCATATTCACCGTCAAGCATACGCACTGCATCGCGTGGTAACTCACTGTCTTTCATAATGTCTTCAATCTTGTGCAAGCAGCGATCTTCTGCTTCCTCAAGATGGCGTACAAAAGTGGTGTCTTTATCATTGCTGACAGCAGCCATGACTTTCGCCCAAACTTCGCGGGTAGAGCCGACGACAGTTTCACTGGCTTCAGATTTGTGACCATTTGCACGGAGGTAAGCTTGTAAGTCGATAACAACAGAGCGGTGGATCTGTTCTAAATTGCGAAATGCGATTTGAATAATGCCGTTATCCACTTTTTGGTAAGCGTCTTGGTAAAATTCATAGGCATCTTTATTCAGATCGGCCAGTTGTTGTAATTCTTTATGTAATGCACTCATTATATATGTCCTTTCAATTTATGTATGTGATCTTCACTTAATACAACGCGCCTGTTGATCCTTTTGTTCCTCATATTTTTATAAATCATGGGGGAACTCTTGGCGGCCTTGGTTGTTCGATAGCCATATGGTGCGAATCATATAAGAGCCCACTACCTTGCGGGGATGCTAGATGCCCCTATATCCCACTCCCTCCCCGCATCACCTGAAGGCCAGCCCATTGTGGCTGGCCTTTTTTTTATTTTTTTGGAACGATATTCACGCCGAATGGTTAGTGCTAGTGAACAAGATAATCGAAAGGATCGAACAATGAAAAAGACATTACTCACTGCAGTATCTGCAATCGCATTAGTCGTATCAGCGCCTAGTTTTGCTGAAACAAATGCAAACGCCAACGCAAATGTAGAGGTTGAAAAAAGCAAATCGACTGAACAAAGCTCTGGCAGTTTTAAAAAGGACGTCAAGGACGCTTGGAAGAACACTAAAGAAGATGTGTCTGCCGCCGCTGATAAAGTATCAAACACAGTGGAAGATACATATGAAGATGCGAAACAGGCATTTAAAGACGATGATAACACAGCGCATATGGACGAGATTGTTGTGAACGAGCGCATGACAGCGCAAGGCACAATCGGTCAAGCTGTTTATAATGTGAACGGTGACCGTATTGCGAAAGTCCGTGACATTATCGTTGATGAAAATGGTACGGCGACTATGGTTGTGCTCGGTGATGGCGACTTCACGGGCCTTGGTAAACTTGCCGCATTTGATTATGACGTTATTATGAACCGTCAATCAGATGGCGATGTCATCGCACCGCTTACAGAAGAAAGCATCGACCAAGCGGCGAACTTTTCTTATGAGCGCACTGACCAGTCAGAAAAAACGCGCGTCATGCCGAATAGAAGCTATAGCGTAAATAAAATTCTGGACGCTGAATTAGTGAGCCCGAATGGTGAAACGCTGGCAGAGATTGATAATGTGCTTCTGCGCAATGGCGCGGCAGACCAGCTTATTATTTCTTATGATCAGTTCATGGGCATGGGCGGCGAAAAGCTTGCAATACCATTCCGTGAAGGCCAGATCGAAGATAACGATGGTGACTTGTCATTTAAGTTGAGCGCTGCAGAAACTGCACAGTTCCGCAAGCACACACAATCATCTAACTAAGTTCTATATAGAAGGCTCTGCACCACCACGCTCCCCCGCGCGGTGGTGCAGTTCATTTGACGCCACACGGCAAAACAAGGCAAAAGACACAGCAAGATTAAATAAGGAGGTCCATAATGAATAAAGACATTATAAAAGGAAATTGGAAGCAGCTCAAAGGTGAAGTGCAGAAAAAATGGAGCAAGTTCACCCATGATGATCTGAAGTGGCTTGATGGTGACCGCGAAAAACTCGCAGGCTTAATTCAGGAATGTTACGGTAAAAGCCGTGAACAGGCTGATAAAGATATTAAAGACTGGGAGCAATCTATGGCGGCGTAATCTGTCATTATCTCTCTTATTAAAAACGCGTATGCCTAAGATGAGGCATACGCGTTTTTTAATGTAAATATATGTTGTTCTTAATCAAAACTATGTGTTTCGGTCTCGCGGAATTCGCCTTGTCTGAGTTTATATATTGCAATATGTATTTTGTTTTCTGACAAGGTGATAAAGTTAAAACCATTTTCTTGCGTGCGCGTACGGCTTGATAATGCAGTTGATGCGCTGACGAATATGGTGCGGTGTGTGCTATTGGGTCTTTGCGGCGCATCAACTGCGGCATGGTGGACATGCCCCGTAAGGACTAGGTCAATCTTTGCGTCATTTAATGTGTCTAAAGCTTTGTGGCCGCCAAAAACTTTGACGTTAAGCGGTGTGTGCTCGGCTCTATATATTGGGTGGTGCATAACGCAAATACGCCTATTGACCACAGCGCCTGCTGTTTTTGATTGTTGCATAAGGCGCGTGCGCTGGCTCATTGATATTGCGCCATTCGCCCAGTTCCAATGAGGCAGAGCGCGGCGCGCTGTGTTGAGGCCAATGATGTCTGTATGGTCGAATGTCAGCTGTGGCTCGATGTCTTCATTAATGTAATGCTTATAACGTTTATAGGGCGCAAGAAAGCGCTCAAACAAATTATAGCCGGGAATATCGTGATTGCCAGGCACGCAAAAACAAGGCACAGATAACGTTGCAATAAAGTCTCTCGCGGTTGCAAATTCATTATGCGACGCAGTCTGTGTAAAGTCGCCACTAATAATGATCAAAGATGGCTCTAATAGGTTGATTTTACGTTCTAAGGCACTGAAAGTATCAGGCGTTTCTGTACCAAAGTGCAAATCTGATAAATGTAATATGCGCGTCATGTGATTATCCTAATATTTTTGAGATTCCATATGGCGCAAGCGCAAGGCTCGCCGCCGCGAAGAGAAGCGCGATAATGAACAAGAGTCCATCGCGCCCCATTAGACTTAAACCCAGAAGCAGTACGCCTGAGGCGGGAATTAAGGCTGCAAAGGGGATAAAGCCTAAAATGATGATGCTTATCGCCAATAAGATGCAGATTAATGCGACTAAATATTCAGCCTTTCCTTTGACAAGAAAAGACATGCGCGGATAGATAAGCTTATCTATGAATTGTGTATAGGGGGTACATTTACCAGCATAATGTAAAAATTTGTCGCGGCTAAATGAAAAATTTCTAACTTTTTTTGGTACCCATGGGTGCGTATTGCCTAATAAAATTTGCGCGCAGACAAGAATTATGAGCAGGGCGCAAAAGGCCGGCACGCCGGGTATCGCGCCGGTTGGCATAATTGTAATGATGGAGGGGCCTGCCAATAAAGGGCCAAAGCCGCGTGCGTTAAGTGTTTCAAGCAAAGTGACAAGGTCAACCTTCTTACCTTCCGTATTTTTACACATATACTGGATGAGGTTTGTTAAGTCGCGCGTTTGTTGCATAATATTGCCCCTATAGTTCTTTGGGTACAATAATATGAAGCGCTTTTCGTTGTATAGAGAAATCTAATGGTAAGGTCATGTTCTGTGTCTCGCCATCTAAAGAGATTAACGCTTGGCGTTGACGCGGAATATTTATTGATAGTTGTTTTGCCGTTTGTGCTTTGATGGCGCGGGTTTTTTTCCAGTTTCCTAATTTCATCAACCAGAGCAAATTCATTTTCTCAAAAAAACCCTTAGGGGCAATGGAATAAAGGCCTAAAAGCCCATCTTGCAAGCGCTCGCGCGTGAAATTTATTTTCTTAATGATAGATTTATCAGGTTCGTATTGATTGTTGGAAACGACCACCGAGGGTGATTTTATGTTCGTCGCTTTTCCATCAATAATAAATTCAAATTTTATATCGTGGTCGAAATGTTCAAATACGTGTGAAGCTAATTGCGCATAAACTAAAAGGTCACTTTTGCTTTTGCGTGCGCTTTCACGCTCTTGCGATGCAGAAGGCATAACGCCAATACCAGCGCAGCAGAGGAAAACATCCTCGTTAACTATGCCGACATCCATCGACATTGTTGTGCTGTCTTGCGCATAAGCATTTAAGGCCGCTTCTAAATCATTCGGAATTTTAAGGTCTTGCGCCAATAAATTCATTGTGCCTAATGGCAGAATACCGAAGCATGTTTTTTGTGCGATGAAATGTTTCGCGCAGCTTCGAATGGTGCCATCGCCGCCGCCGATAAGAACTTTATCATTTTCATCAATCTGCGCAATTTTCTCTAAAAGCTCGGGCGCACTCAATATGAAAAGATGTCTAATCTTGATGGCGCTGTCAGCAAGCCTTTTTTCTAAAGCTTCACGGCCGAGATGGCGGACAGTGCCCGCATCTTTATTAATATATATATCATAATGTTGTTTTTTGTTCATGATAATGCAAACGCGGTAGGCATGCTATAGTTCCGTTAAATGTCGCCGTTATCTTCACGCCCCATCGTCTTCTCCATAAAAAAGCCGCCAATGAGTAATATACCTGCAACAGAAAGGAAGCCAATGAGCGCAATAAAGTAAAACCCAAAACCAATAGAGAGGCCGAGACCGCCTGCCGCCCATATGCTAGCGCCCGTTGCTGTGCCGACAACCTTATCATTATCTTTGGTTATAATCGCGCCCGTCCCAAGAAAACCAATGGCCGTCAACGTACCCGCAATCACACGCGATAAATCCATCGTTAGAAACTCTGAATGGTTATGGCTTTCCGAAATTTCTAAAGCAAGGATCGAAATAAGACACGTCGTCACGCACACAATGATATATGCACGAAAATCCATCGGCTTTCCCTTTTTGTCTCGGTCATAGCCAAGAATAAGGCTAAATAAAATGGCTAAAAATACCCGAAAGATAAGTTCGCCATGTGAAAGGGTAGAAAGGCCGAGATGCGCGTCAAACATGTGTCTTATTTATCCTTTTTATCTTTTTGTTCTCATAAAGTTTCTTTTACCGGCGCTTTGTGTTTATTGGCCTGTACTTTCAAGCTGAGGCCCACCGTGCGCGGTGTGATCATCGCATGTTGATAGGGTAATAATATGATGTTTGTGCCAGAAGTTGCATCTATGACAGAGCCCTGAACAACGTAATTACCAATATTAAAGTCACGATCAATTGAAATGTTTTTAACGGATCCAATACGCTGGTCATTTTCATTTATAACATCAACGTCGATAATTTTAGATAGCTCTAAGCTTTTGGCATATTCTTCTTGTGAAGGGGCAATCTTTGCATCTTTTTCAAGAATAGCAGCCTGCAATGCGTCAATCTTCGCAAATGAAGATATAGGGTAAATATATTTGTCTTCTTCGCCTTCACGAAAAGAGCTACTTTCCTGCACAACGGAAATAAAGTTAATTTTGCCGCTGCGCGTGTCTATATAAACATCGTCTATGCTGCCCAAAAAGCTTTTATCGTCACCAAAAACATCCAGACCTATAAAGTCATTAAGGCTACGTGAAATGCCATCATCAGGAATCGCTGCGATTTGGGTTTCATATCTTTGGTCAATATTATGCATGACCTGAGACCCTGCCGTTGGCGCTTGCGCGGCCATGACGGCTTCACCTTCCCCATTGCCACCTTTGAAATGCGTATAAGCTTGAAAGCCCGCATAACCAATAAGTCCATAAACAGCTAAGGATAAAAGGCCTGCTCCTGTTGATCTTCTTCTTTGCATGGGACGTTCCTTTAATATTGTTAATCTTCAGCAAGCCTACGCTTTATAGAGGCACAAAGTTCCCTCATCGGCGCTGTTACAATACGGATACAATTTTTTTCACAACTGAAACATACGCGACATTTGAACGTTACAACCCGTTCGTATGATTAGATAACACAAACAATAAATGGGAACACAGACATGGATAATATGAACTTAATGCCGACTAAAGTATCAGGTATGACACATCCAGCAATCGCGGATATCTACCTTAAAAGTAACTTTGGACAGACGCGTGAAGATGTCCTCGTCATAGAAACAAATAATAATAGCGGCGAAGATATCGACCCCTATATATTAGACCTTATTTTGGATCTGAATGATTTGAAAAAAGAAGCACAGCGGAAAGTTGGAAAGTTTGACCGCATTGACATTAGATAATATTTAACACAGAACAAGCGCGTCCCACTGCATACTCACCCTCACACACACTACGCGCTTTGGCCCCACCTGAGAAGGTGGGGCTTTTTTTATATATTATATGGAACGAATATGCGCCCCAATGCGTATGTATTATGTAAGGAGAGAACGATGATAAAACATTTTAGACATTTATTAGATGATAGCGAGACCGTTATCCGCGTCAACCTCGTCAGCGCGGCAATTTTCTTTTTGCCGTTTGTTTATGTGATCATCGGCGCTTTGGCGGCTCTGTTTCATCCGATTATGATGGTGACGATTTGGCTGATGTCATCTGTGCCGATAATTGCGGCGCTGATCCATTATAAAACAACAAAGCTTGTTCTTACGGATAAAAAAGTCATTATGCGCCACGGGTTTTTCTCACGAGACTGGGTTGTTATTAATTTTGAACGTATTGAAAACGCCTATGTGGAAGAGCCTATCTTAGGGCGCATGTTTGGGTTTTCTACCGTTCATATTGGCGGTATTGGCAGTCTTAATATTGCTGTACCATTAATCAGGGATGCCGATAACTTTGTTATTGATCTCGAAAAATGTATCGAGCGCAATAACCAAGATTACATGGCTGCTGAAAGATCCAACACCGCAGTAAAAGCCGCTTCATATTAAAATGATATGCTCTTGGCGTGTTTATTCCTTGTCTTGCGCTGCATTTATAGCGATAAAGAATGCATAGAAAAATAAATGCGGCAGGATACAAAATATGACGACATTAACATTAGAACAGGCCACCAGCGCAATTTATCAATCTTTGGCGGCTGACAATGAAGATATTGATTTACACATTACTGGGCTAAAAGCCGTGATGGCGCGTGAAGGCTTAACCGAATTTTCCGTCGACGCAGCGAAGCTACCGTTTAATAACCGATCTGGACGCAAGTTGATGCAAGGTTATTTTAAGAAACACGGTATCAAGGTCGTCTTTTCTCAATAAGTGCTAAAGACCTTCCGCTTATTTGACGAGGGGGCAAGATGCTCAAACTTCTTTCCGCTATCTTTCATGATTTAGATGCACAGGGCGTTGATTACGCGGTGTATAAAGGCCTGTCACATTTGGCTGATGATTTGGCCGGTAATGGCGGCGATATTGACATCGTTATTGCGCGCCATCAGCGCACAAAATTCTACGACATTGTGACAGCGCATGGCCTGCAAGCCGAGATGGGGCATGATGGGCCATATTATTATTTTGGCCTAGACCAAGACACGCATAAAACAATATTGCTTGATGTGGTCGACAAACTATATATGGGGCCGAAATCTTCCCTACAATACAGCGTCGATATTGACTTAAATGCGGTGCAGTGCGCGCGCCATAATGATGTACGGGTGTTTAACCATGATGAATATATTTGTACCTTAATCGTAATGGGGACGTTACGTGGTACGCTTAAATCAGGCGTTTTTGAAGAAATTAAAACAGCGCTGCAGGATACCCCGCCAAGCGGCGCTTATATCTATCAAAACTTCATCAAGCCGCTACCTTTCACATGGCAAGAAATCGTCAATGATTTGCGCCAAGCGACGCGTTGGCAGGATTTTTGTACTAAATACCGCCCCCATATCGTATCGCGATGCGCTGTTGACCGCCTGCGACAATTAAAGAGCTGCGTTGATCCTGCGGCGCGTTATATTGCGGCGTTTAAAAGAAGAATATTGAAACGCCCGCGCTACCGTCTACGCCGCAGAGGCTTCCTTGTTGCTTTTATTGGCGTTGATGGCGCAGGAAAAACCAGCACAATTGACTATATTGAAAAGTTAGATTTCTTTAAACGCAGTGGCATCAAAACCATGTATTTTGGTAATAATGCCTATTGGATACCGTTTCTTGATCGGGCGCTTAAAAAACACGCAGAGACTTTTATTTTGAAAAATGTCTTTTTTGCCATTGCGCAAATTGATAAACAGTTTCGCATCATTGGTGCGTTATTTTATATGTTTGCGGGCAATATCGTGCTGGCAGACCGTTATTTTTATGATCAAAAAATTGACGCCGCGTATCTTGCGCCGAAGAAGAAAAAACATAGCATTGTATCATTTATAGGGTTTTTGTTGCGCCCGCGTATGTGGCGTCAGCCTGACATCACCATCTTCCTTGATGTCAGCCCCGAAATTGCGCAGCAAAGAAAGCAAGATTACAGTTTTGATAAAATGCTTGAGGTAAACAAAGCTTATAAAGATTATATGACGGGGCTTCATGGCGTGCGCATTGTCAATGCAGACCAAGCGGCAGAAAAAGTTCACCATGAAGCAGTGGAAATAATTAGGGAGTATACGTGCCCGTGAGTCTAAAAAACGCCATAAAAACCCGCTGCTTTGAGCGAAATAATATAATAAGCTTTATGCTCACTCTGCTTTATCGGACGGCGAAAAGCCAAGGGCTCAAAGCTGTGATTTCACGGCCTGTGTTTCAGGCGCTGGGCTTATATTGCGCCCTGCGTAGGCGTGGCAAACTGCGCCACTATGTCGTCACCCCGACTGAGAATGTTTTATACATTATGGACCGTCATGTTATTAAATACCCGATAAGCGCCACGAGCGTTGAAGCTCTCGCCTGTGCAGGCGCGATGTATACGGCGCTTAAATCCACGGCGCTCGCCTCGCTGATCCCCTATCAGCAAAGGGCATATAAATGTTTCATCATCATAGATCGCCTTTATCCCATCGCCCCAGATGCGTATGATATTGCTGATATTTTAAAGCGTCTGCGCGGTGTGAATACGGGGCAGGAAAATACCACAATGCAGGCGCTGTTTGACGCGGCGTACAAAAAAGAACCCGCTTTACAGCGCCTTGCAAGCATTATCCCCAAAGACGCTATTATCGATCAGGGCTTTATGCATGGTGATTTAACGCCCAAGAACATCATGCGCACAGATAAGGGGCAAATCGCGCTGATCGATCTCGACCGCTGTACATGGCAAGGCATCCCCCAATATGATCAGATGCATTATGCCATTGAACGCCGCGCCAAGGAAAACGCGCAATATAAGCGTTACTATGATACGTTAGAAGAATTAGTTGATGAAGCGCAAAGTGAAGACGTTCTGCGTGGCTACCTTTTCTATTTTCTCTGCCGCCTAAACTTAGAGCGCGAAAACAAGGCCGCATTTTGCACGCAAGAGCGCCAGAAAATAGAAAAAATCATCACTCTTTTTGTGCGTGCGCTTTGAAAGCCGCAGGTTCTTCTAATAAATGGCTGATCTTTTTTTCTTGATAGCTTTTTGGGCGCATGAAGGCGGTTTTGCCTGTGCCGTCAATTTCTTTGACGGGCTCTAATTTTGTGCGGGTGGCTAATATGCCGACAGGGGCGTTAATCACATTGGCGGATGTGTAAAGCGCCTGCGTAATTCTAAAACTCTCTGCGCTTAGCGGCGCGTCAGGGGTATTATCAAAGGCGCGGGAGCGGTAACATTCAATGACGCGGGCAAATTCTGCGCTGCGGTTACGGGCGCTGACCTGCGCGGCAAGTTCAGGCCATAATTTTTGTAACGCCGCGCCATGGCGCATATTTTTCGGCGCTGTTTGACCGGAAATCATGCTGTAAGTCAGCTTTTCAACTTCCAGAAAATAATGTTCTAAAAAGGCCAATGTGATTTCTGGCGTATTAGCGTGCGGTTTATCGGTGCAGATGAATTGCTTGGCAAGCGCCGTGACCTGTTTTTTATTAGGGCGCGGGCAGCCGGCAAGCAGCGGCCATGCAATGTCAAAATCAGCCATGGCAACGACATTGATTGTGGCGCGCGCAGCGTCACGCTGGATTTTATGGGCGCGATATAAATGGTGCAAAGCGTCGCCATATTTGTCAGGGTTGGCGCAGGCAGTGCCTTCATGTCGCACCGCTTCCATGGCTTCGAGGAGGCCGAGCACGGAAAACACAGGGACGCAGGCATGGGCGCTTAGGCGCTCGCCCGATATCGCACGCCCTTCTAAAGCTTTGGGGTTCTTGCCTTTGGCTTCAGCGGGCGTAATGCCAGGGCAGACCTGCTTTTCGCCGCGCTTAGCAGGGCGGGAGCTGACATTGCCAGCTTTCATCGCCAGCCACGGCGCAGCGATGAATAATTCATCAATGGCAGGGTTGTTTTTAATAAGGCGGTCAAAGGCATCGCCGGCTGTTTTGGCGTAAAGCCACGCATCGGCGCGGGCATATTGGCGGTTGGCATTACGCGAAAAACGCGGCGGGCGCATTTCGCCCTGTATGCCGGCCTTGGTATAAAGGTTCTGCGCTGCGAAAGCTTCTAGGCTGCCAAGGGCGACTTTACCGGGGCAAAATAAAATGGTTTGCTGCTGGCCTTGGATGGTTAGGGTTGAGGGGCCAATATCAGTGACGCGGGCATCAGCTGCGGCGCGCCCGTGGACAGCAGGGACCTCTGTCACTCGCCCACCGCCGCGCTGCAAAGCGTGACCGCCGCCATTTTTGACTGACACTAAAACGGGCTCTAATATTTTGTGTTTGCGCTTCATTAAGTCGGCAACGCGATAAACTTCCACGGCAGCTTCATATTGCGCGTATTCAGCTTCGCCGCGTCCGTCTTGGCGCGTGGTATCACTTTTAGCAATCATCGCGATAAGCTGTTTGCGGCTGGCGACATGGCGGCGGAATGTTTTATTTTCCAGCAAGGTTTCTAATGTATGACCAATGCTGACCAAATCGGCGACCGATTCCGAAAGGATGACAAGGTCAATGCGGCTATCTACATTGCCGATGGGGTTGCCTGTAATTTTGAGCAATAACAGCGCCGCTAAGGCATGTGCGGAGTGGGTGGTTTCGGCGATAATCAGCTTTTCACACATATCAGGGTTTTCGCCAATAACGCGCAGGCGACCTAAAATTCGCGCCGCTATTTTATCGTCTTTGATGGCGCTAAAGGCATTCTTCCGCAAAGCTTCAAGCGCGGCTTCATCTTCTAACCAAGCACTAAGCTTATGGCCTTGCTCGTCAAGGCTGAGCGCGGTGAAATCAGCTTTGTCCATTAATGCAGAGCGTTCAAGCAGCGTGGCTGCCGATGCCATGATATCAATGGCATTGTGGCGAATATCGATTTTGGCGAAATTGCGCCCGAAACATCGTATCAGGAAAGCAAATTCATCTAAGGTCTTGGCTGTTTGCACGTGGCCCGTAGCGCGGAGCGTCTTGGCAAGCAGTTCACCGCGGCGGGCAAAAGATTCTGTGCGCCCCGTCTCATGCGTTTGTAAATGGTGGGAAAGCTCTTCGATTTGCGTGATATGCGCGCTAGACACGCCTTCTTGCATGGCCTGCGCGATTATGGCGGCTTCTTTCTCGCTATAGCGCGTGGCAATGCGGCGGCGATGCAAGGCTATGCCGCGATCAAGGATTTCTGCGGTCATGTTTTCATTGCCGTCACCATCACCGAGCGTCCAGACACAGGGGCGAATAAGGCCGCGCTGAATCGTCACCCCTTCATCCGCATAGCCGTGCTTTTTAAGCGCGGATTCAAATAACTGCTTGAGGGCTATCGCACTATCAAAGATAACATCCAGCGTCGCGAGAGTTTCTTCGGCTTCTTCAAGTGGCGTTTTATGTGCGCCGACGATTGGCGTATCACGCAAGGTAATTAAAGCAAGGCGCAGATCGCCTGGCGTTGCATGGTCATCACTAATGACGCGCGCGAGGCTGATTTGCGCTTTTGTATATTCTAAGGTGGTAGGGTTGGTTGGGTGTCCCGTTAGGCTAACCCATGCCTGTGCATTTTCATTGATAAATTTCTGTACTTGCCCTGCCGTGACGCCGCTTTGGCGGAAATGTTCTAATACAAAATCAATCGAGCCTGCATTTGTGGTTTTTAGCGCGTTATGCGCCCAGACGACTTCTGTTGTCGCAATCACCCGCGCCATGCGTGCAATTTGGTTGAGCTTCGCATCATGGCTAGCAAGCGAAAGCTGCTGCGTTTCATCAAGCGTGTTCCAAAACGCAATATAAGCCGCCATGCGTTCAGATTTATCGTCGCCCTGCTGTATGGCATCTTTTTGCGCAAGCAGTTCGACCGTTTCGGGTGCGCTTTCAGCTAAAACCGCAATATAATGCTGGCTTACGCTTTGGACGAGCTTTGAAACATAGCTTTGTGAGTTATCTTTTGCAGATTTAGGCATGGCGCATTTCCCCTTCACGCTGAATAATAATGAAAATAGCATTTTCAGGCGAAAAGAAATAGTGCGGAACGTTTTATCTGTGTCTGTTGTGTAAAGGCGCGCTATTTAATATTGCTGAAAAACTGTGCGATTAACGGCTCTGCATTTTTTTCTAAATTAAAGTTTTCAACGTCATTGAGGTATTCGCTAATAATCCCTTTCATATAACAGCGTATAGAAAGGGTAAGAATCTCAGGCGAGGCCGAGGCGGGTAAACGCCCATCTTTCTTGGCTTTCTCAAAATACCGCGAAAATATTTTTAGGCTGTCCTCTTTCTTTTTATGATGTTTGTCCCAATATTTTTCAAGATCGCCGCTATAATGGCAGCCAAACATAAACAGCGCCGCTGCTTGGCGCTTTTTAAGGTCGAGTGTGAAGTCGAGGAGTAATTTAACACATATGTCATGAAGCTGCTGTAAGGGGTCGTTATGGCTTGTTTCAATATCTTCTAACAAAAGCGCAGCAAGGGGCTGATAAAAACGTTCATGGATAGAATCGAATATTTCGCCTTTATTCTTGAAATGCCAATATATCGCACCGCGCGTCACATTGGCGCTTTCGGCAATGTCTTCTAAAGATGTATTGGCCACCCCACGCTGCGAGAAATGCGCAACAGCTGCATCTAATATAGCATCATATGTTTTTTGTGCATCTTCCTTTGTGCGGCGCATAATTAATTCCTCAGCAACATTGACAACATACATTCGTGTATGTATAATTAATGATATACTGTAATTTTGTATTTGTCCAGTTTCACAAATCATCACATGTTTACTTTAAAGACAACAAAGGTTCAGGGCCATGTATAAACCGCTTCTTACTCTTGCCGCTTTAGCTGCCGTTATTGGCGGCGGCGCTTATTATTACCTTCACAGCCATGGCGAAGAAGCTGCCGCGCCAATATCAGCACAAGGCCAGCAAGCACAGGCCGTGAGTGTTTTAAAGCTTGAGGAGCAAACGGTTTCACTGTCGCGCGCTTTGCCTGGGCGCATAACGCCGTTTAAACAATCACAAGTACGCCCACAGGTGAACGGCATTATTACGCAGCGCCTATTTGAAGAAGGTGCAAGCGTTGAAAAGGGCCAGCAGCTTTATCAAATAGATGACGCACGTTACAATGCGGCTTTGGCAAGCGCGCAGGCTGATTTAAAAAGTGCGCGCTCGAACATTGCTTCGGTAAAGGCGAAAGCATCACGTTACAAAGACCTTGTTAAAATTGATGCGGTTAGCCGCCAAGAATATGATGATGTCAAAGCGCAATTTGACCAAGCAAACGCCGCCGTTGATGTCGCGCAGGCCGCTGTTGATGTCGCGCAAGTGAATTTAGATTACACCAAAGTTTACGCGCCAATTTCAGGGCGCATTGGTCGTTCACTGGTTACCGAAGGCACGCTCGTTACCGCCAACCAAGAAACGCCCATGTCGGTCATTACGCAGCTTGATCCGATTTATGTTGATATGCAGCAAGCAAGCGGCGAAGCTATGGCTTTGCAGCAAATGCGCCTAGAAGGACAAGAAGAAATCGCCGTCACAATATTGTTGGGTGATAAAGACCAAATCGCTTACCCGCATCAAGGCAGTTTAAAATTCTCCGAAGTGACGATTGATGAAACAACAGGGTCAATTACACTGCGCGCGAAAGTGCCAAATTCTGAAAATGTTTTAATGCCGGGGCTGTTTGTACGCGCCGCGCTGAATATTGGCGAGGTTAATGCATTGCTTGTGCCGCAGCGCGCCGCCAGTCGTAACCCTGATGGCACATTAAGTGTCTGGGTCGTGGATGGTGATAATAAAGCGCAGCCACGTAATATTGAAGTGAAAGAAGCCTATCAAGATAGCTGGATTGTCAGTGGCGGCCTAAATGCAGGTGAAACCATCATTATTGAAGGTTATCAGAAAGTCGGTGCAGGGGCGCAGGTCGCGCCAACACCTTGGCAGCCTAAAAATTAATAACAACATAACATGAAAGCCTGCGCAAGAAGTCGCGCAAAGCATAAAGAGAGAATAAACATGGCACGCTTTTTTATTGACCGTCCCGTCTTTGCTTGGGTCCTTGCGATTATTACGATGCTTGCGGGGATCTTGGCTATTCGCAGCTTGCCCATTGAGCAATACCCAAAAGTTGCGCCGCCCACAGTGGCGATTAGCGCAAGCTATCCGGGCGCTTCTGCCAAAACGGTTGAGAATGCGGTGACACAGGTCATTGAACAGCGCTTGAGCGGTATTGATCATTTAAGATATTTCAGCTCCAGCAGTGCCGATGGTACAATGAATATTACTCTGACCTTTGAACCTGAAGCCGATGCTGATACAGCGCAGGTGCAGACGCAAAATAAAGTGCAGGGCGCAGTGCCGCTCCTCCCTCAAGAAGTACAGCAGTTAGGGGTTACGGTTACAAAGTCTAATGACACGTTCTTACTTGTTGTCGGCCTTTATGCTGATGGCGATACCCTCACGCAGGGCGACTTAAGTGATATTTTGGTTTCCGATTTCAGAGATCCTCTTTCGCGTGTTAATGGTGTCGGCAGCGTCACCGTATTTGGCGCGCAGCACGCAATGCGTATCTGGTTAGATCCTGCAAAATTATATAGCTATAATATGACCCCGATAGATGTGCAATCTGCCATTCAGGTACAAAATACCGATGTCTCAGCAGGGCAACTTGGCGGTATGCCGGCGATTCAGGGGCAGCAAATTAATGCTACCATTACTGCGCAATCACGCCTGCAAACAGCAGAAGATTTTCAAAATATTATTCTGCGCGTTAATGAAGATGGCTCGCAAATACGTTTAAAGCAGGTCGCAAAGGTTGAATTAGGCTCAGAATCTTATGATCGCATAGTCCGTTACAAACGCAAACCTGCCAGCGGTATCGCCATTAGTTTGGCAACAGGCGCGAACGCCCTGAAAACTGCGGATTTGGTCAAAGAACGCGTTGCGGAATTAGAAGAATTTCTCCCCGAAGGCGTCAATGTTATTTACCCTTATGACACAACGCCTTTTGTGGAGTTATCGATTGAATCGGTCATTCATACACTGATTGAAGCGGTTGTCCTCGTTTTTTTGGTCATGTTGCTGTTTTTACAAAATCTGCGTGCAACGTTAATCCCGACAATCGCCGTGCCAGTTGTTTTGCTGGGTACATTTGCCATCCTCGCTATGCTTGGCCTAACAATTAACACCCTGACGATGTTTGCGATGGTACTGGCGATTGGCTTGCTGGTTGATGATGCGATTGTCGTTGTCGAAAATGTTGAGCGGATTATGAGCGAAGAAGGCCTTTCTCCCAAAGAGGCCACGCGTAAATCAATGGATCAAATTACAGGTGCATTGATAGGCATTGCAGTTGTGCTTTCAACCGTGTTTATTCCGATGGCGTTTTTCAGCGGCTCAGCGGGCGCGATATATAAGCAGTTCTCGGTGACGATTGTCGCAGCGATGTCGCTTTCGGTGGCGGTGGCGCTTATTCTCTCGCCGTCCCTATGTGCAACTATTTTAAAACATGAAAAAGACGGAAAGCGCCGTAAAGACAAAGGGTTTTTTGGAACATTTAACCGCGGCTTTAATAAGGCGCGTGATGGTTATCAGCGCGCGACAAGTTATATTGCGCGCCGCATTATCCGCTTCTTCGTTGTTTATTTGATTTTGATTGGCGGCCTTGGCTATGGTTTTATGAACTTGCCAACATCTTTCCTGCCCAATGAAGATCAGGGTTTTTTGTTTATGATGGTTAACACGCCCGCAGGATCAACATCTGAGCGTACCTTGGAATCTGTAGTGCAGGTCGAAGATTACTTGCTGGCACAGGAAAAAGTTGAGCATTTATTTACGGTTGTTGGTTTCAGTTTTGCAGGCTCGGCGCAAAATGCGGCCTTTGGCTTTGTTGGCCTGAAAGATTGGGAAGAGCGCAAAGGTGAGGCAGAAAGCGTCTTTGCGATTTCAGGGCAGGCTATGGGCGCATTCATGCAAATTAAAGATGCCAGCGCATATGCGTTTTTCCCGCCGCCAATACGTGAGCTGGGTAATGCGTCTGGTTTTGACTTTCAGCTTGTTGACCGCGCAGGACTTGGCCATGAAGCATTAATGGGGGCGCGTAATCAATTGCTTGGCGCAGCGGCGCAAAACCCATTACTAATGGGCGTGCGCCCCAATGGCCTGAATGACGTACCGCAGTTTAAAATTGATATTGATAATGAAAAAGCCGCCGCAATGGGGGTGTCGTTAAGCGATATTAATCGTACGCTGCAAATTGCATGGGGATCAAGCTATGTGAATGACTTTGTTGATAAAGGCCGCATTAAAAAAGTTTATATGCAAGGCGCAACAGATAGCCGTATGATGCCCAAAAACTTGAATGAATGGTATGTGCGCAATAATAAAGGTGAAATGGTGCCTTTTGATGCCTTCGCGACAACCCAGTGGTCATATGGATCGCCAAAGCTTGAACGTTTTAATGGCAGCGGCTCTGTTAACATTCAAGGCGGCGTTGCAGAAGGCGTGAGCACGGGTGATGGCATGAACGAGATTGAAAAAATCGTCGCCAGCCTCCCTGATGGTATTGGCATTGAGTGGTCAGGCATATCCTATGAAGAACGCGCCGCGGGTTCGCAGGCACCAGCCCTCTACGCATTGTCTATTCTCATCGTTTTCTTGTGTCTGGCTGCGCTTTATGAAAGCTGGGCTGTGCCGCTTGCTGTAATGCTTGTTGTGCCGCTTGGTATTTTAGGCGCGGTGATTGCTTCTAACATATTTGGTATGGCGAATGATGTTTATTTCCAAGTTGCCTTATTAACCACGGTTGGGCTATCTGCCAAGAATGCGATTTTGATTGTTGAATTTGCCAAAGAACTTAAAGAAGAAGGCCATAGTGTGATGGAAGCGGTTGCCACGGCGGCGCGTCTGCGCTTCCGACCGATCATCATGACGTCAATGGCGTTTATCCTTGGCGTAACACCGCTCGCCTTAGCAAGCGGCGCGGGCGCTGCGAGTCAGAACGCTATTGGCATCGCGGTAATGGGTGGTATGATGGCCGCGACATTTTTGGCGATTTTCTTCGTTCCAATGTTTTATGTCGCCGTTGAAAAAGTCTTCCACAAAGAGCAGCCGCAAGGGGATACAAAATGAGAAAATCAGTTTTAAAAATTGCGTTGTTATTGAGCGTCAGCACAAGCTTAACTGCGTGTAGTATGATCCCTGATTATTTGCGCCCAGCCGCGCCAGTTGCGGTAAGCTGGAGTAATGATGCATCATATGAAGCCGCAGAAGGGTTAGCAATTGCGCATAATTTGTCATGGCAGGCTTTTTACCGCGACCCCGCATTGCGCCAAGTTGTAAATACGGCGCTGGAACATAATAAAGACTTAAAACTCGCCGCGCTGAGCATCAAAGAGGCGCGCGCATTATATCGCATTGAACGCGCGGATATTTTGCCCGCGCTTAATGCGAATGCTGGTGCCAATAACCTCGGAACATCCGATGAAAGCAGCGCGACAGGGCGCGCGACAACCACGCAATCTTACAGCGCGAATTTAGGCGTGACATCATATGAGCTTGATTTGTTTGGGCGCCTGAGCAGCCAGAATGAAGCGGCGCTTAATGAATACCTTGCCACGCAAGCTGCGCGCAATGTGGTGCAGAACAGCTTAATTGCGGAAACCGTTAATGCATATTTGCAATTGCTTGCGAATAAAAAACTTCTTAGTCTTACGCAGCAGACGTTGGATGCGCAGCAGCGTAGCCATGATATTCTCGCCCAGTCTCGTGATAGCGGCATCGCGACGCAATCTGATGTCGCGCGCGCTAAAACAGCCGTCGAAACGGCGAGAGTAAATTTATTTAAATATCGCCGCTTTGTGCAGCAAAATAAAAACGCGTTGACGCTTTTAATGGGCGTTGCCTATAGCGATGCGCTGATCCCCGAAGCAAACCTTGCTGACCTTGTCCTGCCTGATAACCTTAATGCGGGCATCCCTGCCGAAGTGCTGATGCTGCGCCCTGATGTTAAGCAGGCGGAATATGCATTATTAGCCCGTAACGCCGATATTGGCGCGGCGCGTGCGGCGTTTTTCCCCAGCATATCCCTCACGGGGAGTTATGGTTTTGCCAGTGATGATCTTTCAAATCTATTTGCCAGCGGCGCTTTTGGGGCATGGAGCTTCATTCCGCAAATCACTTTGCCGATTTTTAAGGCTGGCGAGAACAAAGCGAATTTAGATTTAAGTAAAATCCGCAAAGAGCAGGCTATTGTTAGCTATGAAAAAACGGTGCAGACCGCTTTTGCCGAGGTTGCGGATGAACTTGCCGCCCGCGCCACATTAAGCGCACAGCTTGATGCGCAATACCGCTTAGTTGAAGCCGCGCAAAGCGTTTATGATATATCTAATGCACGTTACAAATCTGGCATTGATAGCTTTTTAAGCGTCCTTGATGCGCAGCGCGAATTATACGCCTACCAGCAAAGCGCCATTGAATTAGAACGCGCCCGCTTTAGTAATCTGGTTGATTTATACAAAGTCCTTGGCGGCGGCAGTGGCGGTAAATAAACAGGCTATGTTGTTATATGCGTGGCGTGACAAACACATTGTTTTCAAGCGCATAATCATGTACATATTCAAACAGGATAAAATGTTTAATTACAAATAAATGTAGCCGCCATGAACGCCGAAGAACATATCGCTGTTGTTATTCCTTGTTATAAGGTGATAGACCATATTGAAAAAGTTATCGCATCCATCCCTGCATGTGTGAAGTCAATTTATGTTATTGATGATAGCTGCCCCGATGGTAGCGGCGACCATGTCCGTAAAACAGTTAAAGACCAACGTGTGATTATCCTTAAACATGAAGTGAACCAAGGCGTTGGCGGAGCGGTGGTCACGGGCTATAAAAAGGCCCTTGAAGATAAAGTGGACATCGTGGTTAAGATTGATGGCGATGGTCAAATGAACCCTGAGCTTATCCCTGATTTTATAGCCCCAATTATTGACGGCAGAGCCGATTACACTAAAGGCAACCGCTTTTACCGCGTGGAAGACGTCGTTGACATGCCATTTATGCGCGTTTTCGGTAATTCAATGTTGAGTTTCCTGACTAAATTATCAAGCGGCTATTGGTCTTTATTTGACCCAACAAATGGTTATACCGCAATCCACCGCAAAGCGTTAGGCGCCTTACCCCTTGACAAGCTATCAAAGAACTATTTCTTTGAAAGCGATATGCTATTTCGCTTGAATACTATTCGCGCTGTTGTTTATGATCTGCCGATGAAGGCGATTTATGAAGATGAAACCAGTAATCTGAAAATATCCAAAATCCTGTTTCCGTTTTTAAGGGGCCATATCAAGAATTTCTCGAAACGCGTTTTTTATAATTATTTCTTGCGGGATTTCAGCTTAGCATCAATTGAATTACTGCTTGGTGTGCCTTTGTTGATCTTTGGCATTGTTTTTGGTGTTGTTCAGTGGTTTAGTTCGCTTTCTAGCGGCGTTGAGGCGAGTGCAGGCACGGTGATGCTCAGCGCGCTGCCAATTATCCTTGGCATGCAATTTATATTGTCATTCTTGCAATATGATATTTATGCAACGCCGCGTGAGCCGTTAAAAAAGAAGCTTTAAGCCGCACAGTTTTAAGAAACCTTCATTGATGCGACAATAATCCCCGCCACAATCAAAACAGCGCCGAGAATTTGGAAAACGCTAATCGCTTCATTGTGAATATACCACGCCAAAAACGGCACAATAATAAACGCCAAAGCCGCAAAGGGATAAGCGACAGATAAAGGTGTTTTTTGTAAAACAATCACCCAAAGAATAATCGCGATAACATTGAGAATGATTGCGCCGATTAGCCAAATATTAGTAACGAACGCAAAGGTGACATTAAATGATGTAAGTGGCGGCAGCGTCATTGATGCTTTTTTAAATAGCATCTGCGCCGATGCCGTCAAAACGGAAAAGCTGGATAATATCGCGATTTGTAGCAGCGAAAGTCCCATTTATGCACTCTTTCCTTTTTCAAAGACGACAACGCAAATATCCTGCGGCAGAATTTTAATCAGCGGCATTGCGCAAAAAATTCCCCAATAGAGTATTTTGCCGAATAGACCATTATACGATGCAGAGATACGCTCTTTTAACCCGTCTTTTGCGACGCTCGGCAGGGTAAAAGATTCTATTGGGCGCAAGTCTGTATATTTTTGCGTAAATCTTGTCAGGGTTTGCGGTGAAAAATAACTGACATGCGGCGATGGTAAGCCGACTTGCCACATACGTTCAAACGGGCCGCTATAGCCAAATTTATGTAGCAATTTGGACAGTCTATAAAACAAGCCTTTATTGCTTGGCAGGTTAATCACTAATAGCCCGCCTTCTTTTAAATGCGCTTCACATTGTTCTATCGCGCCAATTGGGGCAGGGATGTGTTCAAACACATCGTTAAAGACAATCATGTCATATTGTTCATCACCCTTCAGCGCATCGGGGAAAAAGCCTTGCGTGATATTATAACCTTTTTCTTGCAGCGGCAGCGCCATTTCAGAAGGCTCAATCGCGTACATGTTCACGCCTTGGCTTTGCATTGCTTCAATAAACCAGCCTTCTGCGCAGCCAACTTCAAGGCAGCTAATGTCTTTCAGCGCCTTGTGTTTTTGCAAATGGTCAATCATGAGAGCAAAGTTTTGACGGCGCAGTAATTCAAGCCCGTCAACGCCGCGCCCTGCGCCAGATTCTAAAGTTGTTTTTTCAAATCCGCATTTGGGGCAGACATAATACCATGCGGATTTCTGCGCCATAACATTTTCACAAACAAAACAATCCATCGCCCTTATACCTTTATGTGACAAATATAAAATAAATTGGCATCCATAGAAGGAATGCGCAGAGGGTGCCACGAAGATTTCACATCTTCAAAATAATAGTTAATGAAAGACACAAGGTTATTTAATGGGTTCACGTGTTCGCGTGCCATCCAATAATCATAATCTATGCCCGCTTTAATAAAGGCGCTGCGTCCACCAACGCGACGGCCTAAGCGCCATGCAAAGCCAGGGTCAGTAGGAAGTATAATTGAAATTACGCCGCCCGGTTTAACCACCCTTGCCCATTCTTGTAATACAAGATGCGGGTTGAGCAGATGTTCTAAAACATGTGTGCCGATCAGGCGGTCACAAAAATCATCAGGCAAGCTTAATTTGCTGGCATCTTCTTGTTGAAACTTAATCGTGAAATCATAATCATCCACGTTAATATTTTCTTTCGCTTTGGCGAGCGATTCATCGCTGTAATCGGTAAGATAATATTCTTTAACGCTATGTTTGATGGTTTTTAAATGCACGCCAGTGCCTGCGCCAACTTCGACCACGCGCTCAAAATGCATATCTGCACCAAAAGGTTTTTCGCACCATTCATGTGATTTATTCATGAAATAGGCGGCAAGCCCTTGTTCGTAATTTAAACCTTCATAGAGTTGAGACCATTGTTTGTGGTAGTCTTCAAAACTTGGCTCTGGGCGAAGTTTTTTTCTGGCTTGTTCTTGCATCTTTACTCTCTTGCACAGGTTTAATCTGTCGCATCATATTTCTTCGGCTTTTCTCCCATAGGAAGCAGCGGTATCCTACGATAGTTTTTTACACTTATCAAATATATTCCAGCTCTGATCGGCGCAGATGCCGTCTATACGGCAGCCCAAAAAGGAATACATCACAGATTCGGAGCGGTTCGCAGGACAAAGCTCATAAGTATGCTGTAAAATAAGCGCGGCATGCTGAGGGACATGTCCGCTCGGGCGGCTTAGCGCGACGGTTAAAACAATGCTGCCCAAGAGTAACATCGCAGCGCATGATGATGCGAGTAAATGACGGTAATTTTGCTGTGCTAATCCATATTTATACAGCAGATAAAATCCGCCAAATATAAGCGGCAAGCGCATCATACTGGTGATGCGCGGCGCTAATTCAGCCGTGGTATATGTATGTAGCGGATTATCGCCGACAAGATGGAAACAGAGAAAAGATATTAAACAGGCTGCCGCGATGCCAATAAAAACAAGACCAATTTCAAAACTAAATCGCGCATCATCTGTGATGCGGTCTAAACGCAGCCATTTGCGGATTAAGTCAATTAACGGTGTAATGAACGATATGGCGAGTAAGATCAGCGGTAAGAATACGATTGTAGATGTGCTGGCACTAAGCGCACTCCAAACAGACGAATATAAAGCGCCCAAGGCAGAGATCGCCAGAATCAGGGCAATATTCCTTTTCTGCTTTAATTGCTCAGGACGCAGCGCCATATCAATTAAAATGAAAATACTGGTGATTAAAATGCCATAGGTAATATGCAGCGCCATCACGCATAAACACAGTAAATAGGCAAAAACAATATTGCCGTGACCACGTAAAATAAAGGCCGATAAAATCAGTAAATTCGCAATATTGCGCGCGCGGGTGGCATGGATGTTAAAATCTTCGCCAGGCATTAAGAAGAACTTGCCGCCGCGTAAAATAAACTTAATCAAGCCGTTATCGCCAAATCTGTAATAGGGAATCTTCATGAGGTGCAAGACTTCAAAAACGATAAAGGCGGCGTTAAAGCATAAGGCGGCGATCAAGGGGACCAGGATATATTTTGATTCGATACGGCATAGTGCAAAGCCACAAAGTGCAATAACAACTCCCCCTGCAAGCGCGCCGCCCAAAGTGACAATGATATTTGTTTTCTCAATATGCTCTAACGGTGTTGTACTTTTAATAAAGGGGCGCAGCGCCAATATGGTGATATTTGATAAGAAGTAATTTTGGTTATAATTTTCACGGAACTTAAGGCGCAGCGCACTGTCTTCACGGCTTTCGTTAAGATTTGCGGCATAATCATAAAGATGCGCTTTCTCGCCCTGATATTGCGTAGGCTCTGCCATGGAAAGCGCCGCCGTATATGAATAGAGCAAATCATCGTCAAGCCTGCTCTTCAGGTCAAAGATGCTATGGGATAAAACCATAGTCAGTAAAAATAACAAAATGCAGCTTTTCGCCCAAAAAATATTCATTTATTTATGCTCTTTAAAAATAGAATGTTGCTTGAGAAACTCATCTAAGGATTCTTTGAAATATAATGCGCCATTAATGCTCAAATGGTCATCATCATAATATAACGGATCGCCCTTATATGCGGTAATGCAGGTGGTGTCATTACATTGCGTCAGATGCGGGAAGAAGCTGCGAACATTTGCGCTTTGTTTGGCAGCGAAGTTTTTTAATACGACATCTTGGCGCTGTAAAACGGCGGCAAGCGGGATAGTATCACATGGCGGTTTTTTCAGCACAATATGCTTGGACATACAGCTTGGAATATTCTGCGTCGCTTCTGGCACAGGGCCGAGGATCAAGACATCTCGCTGTAATGTGCTAAGGAAGATAAGGCTGTTTTCTAAGCTTTGACTAAACACGCGCTGGCTGTTTTCGGCGCTAAGTGTATTGTCTTGTGCGTCATATAAAAACAGATTCTGGTCAGGCTCGCTCGCATTAATTGATACATTTTTGGTGTAATATCCCCAGCGTGCGCTTAAGATAACGGTCTTAATCTGGGGGTGATCGGCAATATATTTGTACAAAGCGCTGTTAAAGCCGTGGCATTTTTTGAACTTGCCTTTGGACTGGTTTTGAAAAATTGCGCCGCTAACATCTATCTGCGCACCCAAAAGCGGCGGGCAGGCGGTACTGGTAATCTCAATGCCTTTTAATCCGCGATCTTTCAGCAATGCGCCAATCAATGGCGTAAAGCTATCCGCGTGGGAATCGCCAATAATGATGACGCTTGGCAGTAGCGTATCTAATGCGCCAATATAACATTTTTCAATACCCGCAGCTGATGGGAAATCGCCGCGATGATAACAATGCTCACGCAAAGGGTTGTGCTGCTTCGCGGCGGCGCTGACAATCTCTAAAGGTTTACCAAAGCGGCTCGCGTAACCATCATGGCCTTTAATCATAAGGCCAATTGCGGCAAGGGCGAAGGAGAATATAAAACAGGCAAAGAAAAAGGCTTTGCGCCCTGCCCAAATCGTTTTAAGACGGAAGGGCTGTTCAATCCAGCGCCATGAAAGATAGGCAAGCACGAATGATGCGCCAATAATCAATAATTTTTCGGGCATAAATAAGGCGCGGTCTAAAATATAACGCATGAAGATAATTAGCGGCCAATGCCATAAATAAAGTGAGTAGGATATTTTGCCGATACCAACAAAGACGCGATGGGAAAGCAGCGCGTTACCCCATGATGTTTGTGATGACGTGCTCCCTGTATAAATAAATAGCGCCGCGCCGAGCGTTGGGTAGAGCGCATTAAGGCCGGGAAAATCATGCGCCGCGTTTAACATCACCCCTGCGCCACACATTATAATAAGCGCGCCAAGCGAGAGTATATTTAACGCTGTTTTATGCGTGAGCTGCGGATAAATCTTTAAAGCAAGGGCGCTACCAATCAGTAACTCCCACGCGCGCGATGGCAGCATATAAAACGCAAAAGCCTGCTTGTCGAGCATCACGCAAATGACGCTGATGGCAAATGATGCGATAAGCCCTAATATGATAAGCGGCTTAAGCCATGCTTTGAAAAAGCGGTGAATAAGCAAAATGCCCAGTGGGAAAATAACGTAAAATTGTTCCTCAACTGAAAGCGACCATGTATGCAGTAATGGCTTTACCCATTTACTGGCATCAAAATACCCAGCCTCGCGCCAGAAAATAATGTTAGATACATAAAATGATGTGCCAAACAGGCTTTTGCCAAATTTCTCAAAATCACTCGGCATAAAACAGATGGTGCAAATCAATAAAGTAAAAATAGCCACCGCAATAAACGCAGGTAAAATCCGGCGCAAGCGGCGTTCATAAAATGAGGTGAGTGAAAATTTACCTTGTTCAATATCCCGCGTAATAATCGCTGTAATTAAATAGCCGGAAATCACAAAAAATATATCAACGCCTATAAAACCGCCGTTTATGCCGTTTATCCCAACATGAAAAAATAAAACAAATAACACGGCAATGGCACGTAATCCATCGATGTCAGCTCTATATTTTATCATAGCGTATGTGCTTTCCTTGTGTTTAATGCGCAAGAGCTTGCTTTAATGTATCTGAAAATAACAGCGCGCCATATGATGATAAATGGTCATCATCATAATATATAAAGCCTTTACCGTCATAAATGGAACATTTATCGCTTATGCAAAGCAATTCATGTGGCCAGATGACGCTGGCCTTGCCCGTTTCCTCAACCGTTTTGAGGATCGATATTAAATGTCGATGCTCGTTCAAATATGTACTGCGCTGCGGGGTAAATACATCAGGGACGCTGCGCTCTGATTTAATGTAACGCGCATAGAGTGAGGGGATGTTCTCTTTCCCGACCATGATAGGCGGCACTTGGGCAAAAACTATGATTTTCCTATGTGGTTTGGCAATGGCCTGAATATAATCCAGTAAAGTTTGTCTGCGCAGTCCGATAAAGGCATTATTGGCAATGCCGTAGCTTCTATGCCAATGTTCTGTGCGTTCTTTCCAACGCTGGGCAATGATAATTGTGTCGATCTGCGGTGAAGCATCAAAAAATTTGATTTGCGCTTGCGTTGTCTTCATGCACTCTTTGAACGGTGTTTGTTCAGGCATGCTGCCTTGTAAGGTAAAGCATCTGTTTTGCAGTAATAAGGCTGGCACGCCACGTTCTTTGGCAATCAAATCAATTGCAGGGGCGAGAGCCAAAGCGTGAGAATCGCCAATGATAACCATGCGTGCCTCTGCAATGTCGCCTTTTGCGCCAAGTAGGCGTTCATCACCATTGTTAAATATATGAACAGGTGTGTATGTGCCGCCAAGCGTTGTATCAACAATTTGGCGCAGTTCAGGAGTGATGGCGAAGCTCCGTCCTTGATTAACGATAATATAGGCATTTATAGCAAGAGTTAGCGCAATAATGGCGCCGCCGAAGCTTAGCGATTTTTTTGAAAAAAGTACAAAATTAGGGTGGCGTGTGGGCGATTCTATATATTTATAAGATAGCCAGCCACAAAGAATAGAAGCAAGAATGCCGCCAATAATATGCGGCGTTGAAAGCTCTTCGATCAGCGAATAGGATAAAAACACATATATCGGCCAGTGCCATAAATATAAGGAATAAGATATTTTGCCAAAAAATGTCATCACGCGATTGGTGCAAAGGCGGTTAATATGCAGAGTTTGTTGACTATCTCCCGCCGTGCCGCGTCCATATTGCCCTGCGCCAAGTATAAGGCATGTGCCAAGTACAACAGGAAAGACATAAAGCGCATAAGGTAGGTCATCATCAATCTTTAGTGCAAAGCCCGTGACGATTAGCGCGAAGCCGAGATAAGATGCAATATTAAGCAAAGCCTTATGGCGGTGCAAATGAGGGAAGCTACAGACAGCTAAAAGCGACCCCATAAGCAGCTCCCATGCGCGCACAGGAAACATATAAAACGCAAAATCATGCCGTCCTGAAAAACCCAGAATAAGCGCCGCCGCAAAGGACATACCAAAGAGTATGATAAGAATATGGGGGATGATGCGGCGCTTATTGCTGCCTATCAGCCACATTATATTATTAAATGTGATGCAGAAAACTGTGATGTAACAGTGTTTAATGATACGCCCTATGATATTGCTCCAGATTTAGCGCTTCTGCTCTCGACATCAGGTTCTACAGGGTCAAAGAAATTCGTTAAAATCAGCGCAGCTGCTATTCAGCATAATACAACAGCGATTAACGCCTATTTAGAAAACACGCAAAAAGACCGTGCGATAACGTCGTTAAAGCTGCATTACTCATATGGGCTGTCGGTACTGAACACAATTTTGGATGTTGGCGGCAGCATCGTTCTAAATAATAGTGGGGCATTCACGGCGGCATTTTGGGAGGCGTTAAACAGCTATAACGTCACCTGTTTTTCTGGCGTGCCGCATCATTTCACTACTTTCGAAAAATTGGGGCTGAAATGGGCGGATTACAAAGGGCTGCGCTATGTGACGCAAGCTGGGGGGAAGCTATCTGCGGCGTTGATAAAAAAACAAGCTAAACAATGCGCAGAAAGCGATATTAAGTTTTTCGTGATGTACGGTCAAACAGAAGCAGCGCCCCGAATAAGCTATGTTCCGCCAACAGATGTGCAGGATAATGCAGACTGTATTGGTCGCGCGATTAATGGCGGGGCGCTTCATTTACTTGACGATGCAGGCGAGGTTATTGCAGATGAAGGTGTCGCGGGTGAGCTTGTCTATACAGGTGAAAATATTATGTCTGGTTATGCGCTTTCATACGCTGATCTTGGTATGTTAGAGGATATAAAAACACTAAGAACGGGAGATCTAGCGCTGCGTAACGGCGCGGGATACTATAAAATTGTCGGACGCAAATCACGTTTTGTTAAGCCGCTTGGGGTGCGCATTAACCTTGATGATATTGAACGTCATTTACATGTGCAGCATAATGACGTTTACGTGGTCGGTAATGACAGAACAATTTTAATTGCTCATACGCATGATGCCGACAGACAGATTGACCTTGGCGCATTAGCACAAAAATACAATTTACCTGTGGCGTTCTTTATGTGCAAAGCTCTGCAGTCAGTGCCTCTATTAGAAAATGGCAAAACGGATTACAAAGAATTAGAAAAAAATATAAGCGCGGATAAGAGCAAACTGGCGCGTATCATTAGGTTTGTAAAATCGTTTTGTATCTATGTGTTTTGTGATTTTTTCGCAATATTATGTGGCATGTCCAATCAGTGGGACAGTGTTGAGGCTGTATTTAAAGAGAACTTCCCGCGCAAAGAGATTACGCTAGCAGATAGCTTTCAATCTTTGGGCGGCGATTCTCTGCGCTATGTTGGCACATCACTGGGGCTAGAGTCTTTATTAGGGGCTTTGCCGCAAAATTGGCATGAATTATCAATAGCAGAGCTAGAAAATATGAGACAGGCAGCCCATGTTTAATAATAATACCGTCGTTGATAGCCTGTTAATGGTGAAGTGCTTGGCGATTATTTTAGTCGTTGCCAACCATGCGGCAATCTCAACGGGGCTGCATGGCGGGCTAAATGGCTTAATGCTTGTCTCTGGTATTGTAATGGCAAGTTTTGCTTTTAAAGATACAACGGCGCACACATTAAAAGCGTTCCAAAATTTCGCGCTGCGCCTTGCTGTGCCGAGCTTTATTCTTGCTTTAATTTGGGCGGTTGCTTATGGGCAGTATAATTGGTCTGAGCTTTTTTTCTTTAGAAATTGGCTCACCAAAACGCGTTTAGTTTCTTTCCCCATTTGGTATCCGCAGGTTATGGTACAAATGTTGCTTGCTTTTGCGGTGCTGTTTTGGGTGGGGAATATTACGCCCAAAATACTCGCCAACCCTAAACGTGTCAGCATGGTTGCCTTTGTTTTAGCGCTGGGGGCATGTTTTTTGTCTTATGCTTTGTGGAACAGTGCCTATCTCCATGATAAACTGCCCCATTTATTGGCGTGGAATTTTATATTTGGCTGGCTGTATTGGGCCTTTTTGATAAAGGATGAGAACAACGATAAAAACCGTTTAATTTTAACGGTTATTTTGTGTGTAACGTCTTATCTTGTGTTTATCCAAACTGGCGCGATTTTTGGCGCTGCGCGTTTTATGTGGTTTACTCTATTTGGCTTAATTTTGATTTGGGTGAGCGCCCTTAAAATGCCGTTTTTCATGGCGCATATATTCCATTTAATTGGCCAAGCAACATTCTATATTTTCTTGTGGCACTACCCTGCATTTGGCATCACTCTGCGCTTGGGCAGTATGTTTGGTGTCGAACACATAACGGCGCAACCTACTGTGCTTTTATTGTCAGGTGTTCTGTATCCTGTGCTACTGTGGGTTGCGGTTTCTGCGCTTAAGCGGGCGTACGGGCGCGCTAAGGGCGAATATCAATTGGCGGCTTCATAACGCAACTATAACGGCACCGAAAACTGGAAATGCGCGCCTTTGGCTTTGTTGATATAGATAACTTCGCCGCCAAGGATGTCGGCGCTTTTTTTCATCATGTAGAGGCCTAGACCGCTGCCAAAGGATGTCTTGGGGTGGAAGCGTTTGAACATCTGGAACATTTTGCTTTGCTGATCTTCATCAATGCCAAGGCCGTTATCTTCAACGTCTAAAACAAAACGGCCTCTTTGCGCGTATGTGCGAATGGCGATATAAGGGGTGCTTTCTGTATTGTCCTGGTATTTAACCGCGTTAGAAATTAAATTCTCGATGATCAGCGTGATGCGGCTTGGCTTGAACATTATAGGCTCTTTGAAGCGCAAATCTTTGCGAATCTCAAGGCGCGCAAAACCATCCATATGGGCGAATTTGCTCAAAGCTTCATCAATGAGCAGCTCTATATCAATGGGCTTATCTTCCTCTTTTGCATTTTTTGTGTGGGTGAGGGATAGAATATCTTTAATCAGGCTTTCGAGCTTGATAAGAGAGCTTTCAATATGGCCAATGCTTTCTAACGTGGTCTTTGGCACGTCAACTGATGTGGATTGTTTGATCATCCGTATCAAGCCAAGCGACGAAACAATCGGGGAGCGCAAATCATGTGATGTGCGATATGCAAATTCTTCTAACTCAGCATTGGCTTGCTTGAGCGCGTCATCGGCTTGTTTGCGTTCTGTAATGTCACGGAAGACAACAACCGCCCCCGTAATCCGCCCATAGGCATCAAGCGCCGGCGCACTTGTGTATTCAACCGCAATGCTATGCCCGCCTTTATGCCAGAACACTTCGCCGTCTTGGGTGTGGTTCTTGCCTTCTTGATAGGCGGCGCGGATATAAGAAATATCTTGCCCGCGGGCTTGATCTTCTGGCGAAATATGTTGAATAACGTCATGTACGGATGCGCCGAGAACATCTTCGTTCGTGTAACCTAATATATCAAGGGCTGCTTTGTTGACAAAGCTAATATCACCATTGAGGTCAAGGCCAAAAATTCCCGCCCCTGCATTGTCTAAAATGAGGTTGACCCGTGCTTCACTGGTTTTAAGCATAACGCTGCGCCGGTTTGAGATAATCGCCGTATAAGTAGAAAAGCCAACCATTAGCGCAAAGAGCAAGCCGCTCATAAAAGCAATGTTGGATAGGGCTGATTTGTTTTGATCTATAAAACGCTGTGTTGGCGATATGCTCATTACCCATTCGCGATCAAATAAAGAAATGCTCTGTACGGGGGATTCTGTCTTAAATTTTGCGCTGACATTGTCATCCTCAAAAACCAGACGCTCGCCGTCCATAATGTTGATATGAAAATCATTTTGATTTTCTAAAAGCAATATTTTTTTTAAGAGCTTACTAAGGTCGTAAATACCAACGATCATCCCATCAAACCGCGTATCGGTTTTAATCGGAACGTAAGCTATAAAAGCGCGATAGCCTTGCACAAGGTCTAAAGGCGGGGTGATGGTTAAATGCTCACCATTAACGGCGCGCTGCAATACTTTTTTACGTTCTTCACTATAGGCAACATTCAGGTTGACGGCTTTCTCATTGCCTTCTAATGGCTCGACCCAACGTACATGGTAAGTATCATCAACCCATTCAATCGCGGTCAAAGCGGGGAAATCATCGACAATCTGGCGCGCATCAGCAAACCATTCTTCTTTGGGGGTACCTTTACGCATTTCCCAACGCTGCGCCATGCGCTCGAGGGCGATAACGGTTGCATTGACTTCTTCTGAAATGCGGAACGAAATTAAATGAGATTGCTTTTTGATAATCTCATTAATCAGCTTATCTTCCTGCGTCTTGTAAAACATCCACAGCGCCAAGGATAACGCAACGATAACAAGCGCCGCGCCAGCAGAAAAGCCTATGGCTGCAAGTGTATTGCGTCCCTGTTCTTGAGTTTCTTTTTCAACAATTTCTGTTTTTGCAGAGAGTAGAATTATAAAACTGCCAATTGCGGCAGAGAAAAATAAGCCGCCAATCAGCAAATACCAAAGCCCCCAATTTTTGTCAGATGCGCCAAAGCCCGATTGCTGTATGAAGCGCATTTCCCAGATGCGCCCTGCCACATTGAGGGTTATGCTATGCTGTAAAGCGCCATTCTCTATTTTGTGCGGCTTTTCAGCTTCTTGGTTATTTGCGGTGCGTGTATCGTATAAAAGCGTCCTTTTGTGTTTTTCAACGTCATATAAAGCAATATCGATGCCGCGTTTATCCGCAGATGATGCGATATGTTCCAGCATTTTGGGCATAGTGAAAACGCCGCTAGCATAACCAATATGGTGTTGGCGCAAGGCGCGCACAGCTTTGCCTGTAAGGTTGCCTCTATAAATAGGGTGATAAACCACAAGGCCATAACGCCCTTCATCTTGCACTAAAGAAATGCGCCCAGTCGCTTTGGCTTCGCCGGTGTCTCGGGCTAAATTTAATAAATCCCTGCGTCGATGATTGGTCAGCATGTCTGGGCCGTATATATCATAGCCATGTGCAGCCTCATTGCCTTGATACGGCACAAGATGGGTGATTGGGAAGTGCACTCTGCGCTCTGGCGAGGGCTCAATATGCCCTGCTTTAATGCGGTCTTTAATAATAAAATTAGGGAAGCCTTGGGCTCTTATACCTTCTTCAAAATCTGCGCGGCGGTTTTGCGAAACTTTGCTGGCCCATTGTAAGGAGCGAATGCTTGGATTGTTTTCAATAAACTTCCCTGTAAACTCTTTAAACTCAAGGTTTGTTACGTGTTCAGAGGCGCTAATATATTGCCCAATAGCCGTGAGGATGTTGAGGTAAATGCCAAGTTCTTTATCAAAATCCGTCGCAATTGCGCTGGCGGTCATATTAAATGCATTTTGTTTGTTATTCAGGCGATTATCTTTGGCGCTGGTAAAGACAAACACGGTAATGATTGTACAAATAACAAGCGGCAACGTGATGGTAACTTTACGCGCTAAGGAAACGTTATTGTTGGTAATGATCAATAAAATCGGTGTAAACAGAACCACGCCGATAATATCGCCAATCCACCATGTGAAAACGCTTAATGCATATATATCAAATGATATTATGCCGAAGGCGAGCAATGCCGAAGGCCCCATAATCGCATTAACAAGACAGGCTATAAAGCCGCCATAAATAAACACAGCAGCGACACTTGAAAATGTGCTGAGGCTTGAGGGGATAATGGTTGACCGCTTGATTATATAAGCGCCGGTCAAAGCTTGTAACAATGCGCCAAAGGCAATGCTTGCTGCTAAAAGCCCCTGCGTTAGTGATGTTATGTCTGCGCCCGATTGGCTCGCCGCGTAGAGGTTAACGCTGAGCGAGCCTAAAAATATTGCGGGTAAATATTTGTAGCCGCCAATTAGAATGCTCGCGAGCGCAATACCTGCCGCAGGCCATACGGGAGATGCAAAGCCAGGAGGAATCGCCAGCAGCAATGCAAGCCGCCCGGCAATAAAATATGCGCAGGCCAGCAAAAGCAATTTTACGATATAAGAAGCCTGCCTTTTCATGGCCGCACCAATATGATCATGATTTGAGGGCATGTTAAAAAATAAACTTTAAATTATCGTTTTAAAAATACAGAACGCTGCATATGAGTATCATCACACGCATACATTACCATATAATAATAAACAAACAAACTTGCAAAAACATTAACATAGATAAGTTAAGATGGTGCCGATGACGTTTTTTTTCATTTTCAATGGTTGCCCCATATAATAAAAACTTCTATTTTATCTGTAGAATGAAAATGCCATTAAGGATCAAAACCCATGAAAACACGCGCCGCCGTTGCCTATAAAGCAGGAAGCCCCCTAGTTATTGAAACCGTTGATTTAGATGGCCCCAAAGCCGGCGAAGTCTTGGTTGAAATTATGGCGACAGGTGTTTGCCACACCGATGCTTTCACTCTTTCTGGTGATGACCCAGAAGGCGCTTTTCCTGCGATTTTAGGCCATGAGGGCGCGGGCATTGTCCGAGAAATTGGCGCTGGGGTGACATCAGTGGCTGTTGGTGATCATGTGATTCCGCTTTATACGCCCGAATGCCGTGAATGCGATTTTTGTTTGCACCCGAAAACGAATCTGTGTCAAAAGATCCGATCAACGCAGGGCGCAGGATTAATGCCTGATGGCACGAGCCGGTTTTCTGTGAACGGTGAAGATGTGCTGCATTATATGGGCTGTTCAACATTTTCTAACTTTACCGTCATGCCTGAAATCGCTGTGGCAAAAGTGCGAAAAGACGCGCCGTTTGAAAAAATTTGTTATATTGGTTGCGGCGTGACAACAGGCATTGGCGCAGTTGTGTTCGATGCGAAGGTCGAACCCGGTTCAACAGTCGCTGTTTTCGGCCTTGGCGGCATTGGCTTGAATGTGATTCAGGGCGCAAAAATGGTCGGCGCGACAAAAATCATCGGTATTGATATTAACCCAAGCAAGGTTGAACTTGCCAAAAAATTCGGTATGACAGATTTCATTAATCCGAAAGAAACGCCGAATGTTGTCGAAGCAATTTGCGATTTGACCAATGGCGGAGTTGATTACAGCTTTGAATGTATCGGTAATGTTGATGTGATGCGCCAAGCGCTAGAATCCTGCCATAAAGGCTGGGGCGAGAGCCTGATTATCGGCGTTGCGGGCGCAGGGCAAGAAATTGCAACGCGGCCTTTCCAATTGGTCACAGGGCGCGTTTGGCGCGGTTCAGCCTTTGGCGGTGCGCGTGGGCGCACAGATGTACCCAAAATTGTTGATTGGTACATGGATGGCAAGATTAATATTGATGATTTAATCACCCATACTATGCCGCTGGAAGATATCAACAAAGCTTTTGACATGATGCATAGCGGCGAATCTATCCGTAGTGTCGTTGTCTATTAATCAGGTCTATTGAGAAAATGAAGCAAATTGAAACACATCACTGCTTTGGCGGCAGTTTAAGCATTTGGGAACATCAAAGCACGGCGCTTGATTGCATGATGCGCTTTTCTGTATTCCTGCCCCCGCAAGCTGTATCAGCCCAAAAAGCTTCACAGAAAATACCGTTTCTCACGTTTTTATCTGGCTTGACCTGTAATCATGAAAACTTCACCACCAAGGCGGGTGCATATGGTGCGGCGGCGCAGGCGGGGCTTGCGATTATCGCGCCTGATACTTCGCCGCGCGGTGATGATGTCTGCGATGACCCTGAGGGCGCATATGATTTAGGCAAGGGCGCGGGATTTTATATCAACGCAACCGCCGCGCCGTGGCGCAGCCATTATCAAATGGAAAGCTATATCGCAGATGAGTTGCCCGCATTACTGGCGCAGCACTTCCCCTTAGACCTTGAACGGCAGAGCATTTTTGGTCATTCAATGGGCGGGCATGGTGCGCTTACCTTGTATTACAAATATCCTGCGCGTTATGCCTCGGCCTCCGCCTTTGCGCCAATTGTTGCACCAAGCGCTGTGCCATGGGGGCATAAGGCCTTTGGCGCCTATTTAGGGGATGATCAAAAGCTATGGCAAGACCATGATGCAACCGCTTTGCTCGCCCGCGCCGAAGCGCCAGAAGGAAATGCCGAAATCCTCATCGACCAAGGCTTGGCTGACCCGTTTTTAGAAGAGCAGCTTAAGCCTGATTTGTTTAAAGCGGCTTGCGCTAAACATGGGCAAAAGCTAAATTTGCGCCTGCATGAAGGCTATGACCACAGCTATTATTTTATTCAAAGCTTTGTGGCGGACCATATCCAGCACCACGCTAAAATTTTAAAGCGCAAAGATATTTAACATCAAAACGCACTCAGCCCTTTCTCTTCACTGTTTTTTATGGCATAAGCCCCTATTAAACAGGAATGAGAGCAATGCTAACAATATCAGATTTAAGCTATAAAATCGGCGGGCGCACCATATTGGATGAGTGCGACATTGCCGTGATGGATAACTGGAAAGTCGGCGTTGTAGGCGTCAATGGCGCAGGTAAATCCACTTTGTTTAAGCTGATTGCGGGCGAACTTACCCCAGATGGCGGCACGGTTGAAATGAATATCAAACAGCGCATGGGCATGGTACGCCAAGATATTCCCGAAGTCGAGACACCGCTGCTTGACCTCGTCCTCGAAGCCAATGAAGAAATGGCCGAATTATGGCGCCGTACCGAAAGCGAAGAAGACCCCAATAAAATAGCGGATATATATGCACGGCTCGAAGCATTAGACGCATATAGCGCCCCTGCAAAAGCTTCACGATTGCTCACAGGGCTTGGTTTTAGCGAAGAACAGCTTAGCGAGCCATTTTCATCGTTTAGCGGTGGCTGGCGAATGCGCGTGGCCTTAGCGGCAGCTTTGTTTGTTGAACCTGAAATTTTGCTGCTTGATGAGCCAACCAACCACTTGGATTTAGAAGCCATTATGTGGCTTGAAAACTATCTGGCCAATTACCCACACACATTGCTGATTATCTCGCATGACCGTGAAGTGCTTAACAAATGTATCGACCATGTTATTCATGTCGATGCGCAGAAATTAAAGCTTTATACGGGCAATTACGATACTTTTGAACGTGAACGCGCCGAAGCGCAGGGCTTGCAGCAAAAGATGCATGAAAAGCAGCAAGCTGAACGCGCGCATATGCAAAAATTCGTTGACCGTTTTAAGGCCAAAGCATCGAAAGCCAGTCAGGCGCAAAGCCGCGTTAAAGCGCTTGAGCGCATGGATATTGTTGATGCGGTGATTGCGGATCGCGCCGTGAAGTTCACATTCCCTAACCCCAAAGAAATTGCCTCTCCTATGCTTGCGATGGAACATGCGGATATAGGATATAAAGAAGGCGAGCCTATCTTAAACCGCGTTTATGAAAGTATTGATAATGATGATCGTATTGCGCTTTTGGGTGCAAACGGTAATGGTAAATCAACTTTAATTAAGCTGATTGCAGGCAAATTAGCGCCGCTAAAAGGCGAAGTGTTTCGTTCTACTAAGCTGCGCATTGGTTACTTTTCGCAGCACCAGACCGAAGAGTTAGATGTTAACTCGACCCCATATCAAGAAATGTTCACCTTGATGCAGAAAGCAAACCCTGATGTCAATGAACCGAAAGTGCGTGCCAAACTCGGTGCATTTGGTTTTTCGCATGAATTGTCGAATAACACGATCCAGTCATTGAGCGGCGGCGAAAAGGCACGGCTTCTCTTCGCGTTTATGAGCTTTGATGCGCCGCATTTATTGCTGCTCGATGAACCGACCAACCACCTTGATATTGACGCACGCGAAGCATTGGTGCAGGCGCTCAATAATTATGAGGGCGCCATTGTTATTGTGAGCCATGACCCGAACATGGTTGAACGCGTTGCTGATCGGCTATGGATTGTGCGGGACGGCGAATGTCAGCATTTTGAAGGTGATTTGGACGATTACCGTGATTTTACCATGAAAGCACGCCGCGAAGAGCGCAAGGAGGGCAAAAAGAAGAAAAACAAGGCCGCAAACAACAATAAGGCGGATAAAAAGTCTAAAAAAGAGAATAAAACAGCCCTAAACCCACAAAACTTGGCTAAATTAGAGCAAAAAATTACTAAGTTGGAAAAACAAAAGGCTGATCTTGAAGCGTTAATGTCTTCAGAGGGTTTTTTTACTAAGCCGCACACCGAAACAAGCAAAGTGCAAGCCGACCACGCCGCAATAACTGCAGAGCTAGAAATCGCCGAAGCCACATGGTTAGAAGCGCAAGTTTAAGCGCCTTGCCGCGCGACGACACAGAAGGAATGATATGATGAAATTAATGGTTTTGAACTTACCCCGTGACTTCACGAAACAAAATGTAGCAGAAATGTTTAAAGCTTACGGTAATATTCGCGGCTGCGATTTGGTGTTGGATGAAGAAACCGGCAAATCAAAAGGCTTCGCTTTCGTTGAAATGGCTTTAGACCATGAAGGCGAAATTGCGATAAATGAATTGCATGGCAGCAAGCACGGTAAAAATAAAATCCGCGTAAAACAAGCGGAATAGCAGCGCCGCGCATAAATTATTATTTTTCTTAAAAAAAGTGCAGGGTTTTTAAAACTGCAGCGTATCCTATAATAGTCGTGTAAACTTGCCTTTACATGGCAAGGCGTTCTATCGCCTCCTTAACAAAATGCGCATTTTAGGAAATATAATGATTAAACCTTCACTTTATCTGGCGCTTACCGCCTGCGTTTTACTTTCACTGCCGCAAAATGCTCAGGCACAAAAGGGTGCAAAAGGGCCGACTGACGTGATTGTCGCGCCCGTCAAAGCGCAGCCTTTTGCAGATCAGCTCGAAGCGCTTGGCACAAGCAAAGCCAATGAAACCGTGATTGTTACCCCAGATACAGCAGAAAAAATTGCTGAAATTCATTTCGATGATGGGCAGGCGGTCGAAAAAGGGCAGGTTTTGATCGTCCTTGATAAAAAAGAAGAAGAAGCTGATTTACGCGCTGCTGAGGCAACTTTATCAGCGGCGCGCTCCGCTTATAACCGCGCCAAAGAATTACAAAACTCCAGCGCTTTATCAAAAGGCACATTGCAAGATCGTTTATCCGCCCTGCGCCAAAGCGAGGCCGCCGTGGAATCAATCAAAGCCCGCCTCGACCAGTTAACCATTAACGCGCCATTTGATGGTGTTTTGGGGCTGCGTGAAGTCAGCGTCGGTACGTTAGTGCAGCCGGGCGACCTTATCACCACAATTGATGATTTAAACCAGATAAAAGTTGATTTTGAAGTCCCCGCTATATATTTATCGGCGCTACATTCTGGCCTGCCGATTATTGGGCAGGTTGATGCGTTTGGCGCGCGCGAGTTTAAAGGTGAGGTGCGCAGTATCAATACGCAAATTGACCCCGTAACCCGCACCGTGAAAATTCGCGCCGTTTTGCCAAACCCTGAGCATACATTAAAGCCGGGTTTATTGATGCGCATTACTTTGCTTAAAGATGAACGTAATGCCTTGATTATCCCCGAAGAAGCGCTGTTTAAACGCGGCGATAAAAACTATGTCTATCGCGCGGCTGATGAAGACGGCAAAATCATCGCCCGACAAACCGAAATTGAAATTGGCGGGCGTAGGCCAGGCGATATTGAAGTTTTATCAGGTTTACAAACGGGCGATCAAGTCGTCGCGCATGGCGTTGTTAAACTAAATGACGGCATGGAAATATCAGTGCGCGCGATTGAAAACGAAAATACGCCGCTTGATGCTTTGCTCAAACAAAATCTAAGCCACGCAAAGAACCAAGGTGATGCGCAATGATCTTATCTGATATTTCGGTCACGCGTCCTGTCTTTGCCTCTGTCCTTTCATTATTGTTGATCGCTTTTGGCATTGTGTCTTTCTCGCGCCTGCCCTTGCGTGAATATCCTGATATTGACCCGCCTGTGGTTTCGGTCAGCACAAGCTATCAAGGGGCATCGGCAAATATTGTTGAAACGCGCATTACCGAGGTCATAGAAGACCGCATTTCAGGCGTTGAAGGTATTAAATTTATTTCATCAAGCTCATCTGACGGCGAAAGCCGCATTAATATTGAGTTTGATGTCGAGCGCGATATTGAGGCCGCGACTAATGATGTGCGCGACCGCGTTTCTGGCGTGGTTGATAATTTGCCCGAAGAAGCTGACCCACCAGATATTCAAAAGGCCGATTCTAGTGACGATGTTATTTTATGGCTCAATTTGACCAGTGAAAATATGAATACAATTGAGCTTACCGATTACGCCAAGCGTTATTTGCAAGACCGTTTTTCTGTATTACCCGGCGTGGCGCGGGTGCGCGTAGGCGGCGGACTTGAATATGCGATGCGTGTTTGGCTTGACCGTAATCAAATGGCTGCGCGCGGCTTGACAGTTAGTGATGTTGAGGCCGCTTTGCGTGCAGAAAATGTCGAACTGCCTGCTGGCAGCATTGAATCTGTCGAAACCCAGTTCACAGCGCGCATTGAACGCGCATATAAAAACGAAGATGATTTCAGAAAGCTCGTGATCGCGCAGGGCGATAATTACCTTGTTCGCCTCGCGGATATTGCACGCATTGAAAAATCAGCGATTGAAACACGTACCTTCTTTCATGGTAATTCTGTGCCGATGGTTGGCATTGGCATTATTAAACAATCCAAAGCCAATACCATTGCCGTGGCTAAAGGTGCGAGTGAGATGGCAGAGCGCCTTGCGCCAAATCTACCGCCCGGAATGAAAATTATCAATTCTTACGATACATCCGTGTTTATCAGTAACGCGATCGCCGAAGTTTATAAAACCTTATTCATCGCCATGGCTTTGGTGATTGGCGTGATTTACCTGTTTCTGGGTTCGTTCCGCGCCATGTTAATCCCTGCGGTGACGGTGCCTGTCTCGTTAACCGCGACATTTATTATGCTCTATGCTTTTGGCTTCTCTATTAACCTGCTGACTTTGCTTGCGCTTGTTTTGGCGATTGGCCTTGTTGTTGATGACGCGATTGTTGTGCTTGAAAATATTGCGCGCCGCATTGAAGAAGGTGAGCCACCATTATCTGCGGCCTATAAGGGTGCGCGTCAGGTTGGCTTTGCCGTGATTGCGACAACCCTCGTTTTGATTGCGGTTTTTGTGCCGATCATGTTCTTAGAAGGCGATTTAGGGCGCTTATTTACCGAATTTTCAATCACAATGGTCGCCGCTGTATCTTTTTCGACGCTTGTTGCACTAACTCTATGCCCAATGATGGCTTCAAAGCTGCTTAAAAAGACGCAGCGCGGTGTATTAAGCACAAAAGTAGATCAAGGTTTTGACGTTTTTAAGGCGGGTTATAGTAAAATATTGGCACAGGCGCTGAAAATGAAGCTCATTGTTTTGGTTTTGTTTGCTCTGCTTGCTAGCAGCGCCGTGTTTTTCTTTAATGCTGTGCCCTCTGAATATGCACCGAAGGAAGATCGCGGCGCGTTCTTCTTGATGGTCAATGGCCCGGAAGGCGCATCTTTTGAATACACAAAAGAATATATGGAAGAAATTGAGCGCCGTTTAATGCCTTACGCGCAAAATGCAGATAACACAAAAGATGCAGAGGCCAAACGCCTGCTTGTCCGTGCGCCGCGTGGTTTTGGTACTTTGACCAGTTTCAATGATGGCATTGTGATTATTGTTTTGAATGACTGGGCGAAACGCCGCCCGGCCACTGAAATTATGGGCGAAATTGCAGGGAAACTTTCTGATTTGCCGGGGGTGCGAGCCTTTCCTGTGATGCGCCGCGGCTTTGGCGGCGGGGTTGGCAAGCCTGTGCAGTTCGTTCTTGGCGGCGGCACATATGAAGAATTGGCAAGCTGGCGAGATACGATCATTGCAAAAATCAATGAAAATAACCCAGGCCTTACCGATATTGATAGCGACTATAAAGAAACCAAGCCGCAATTACGCTTGGTGATTAACAAAGACCGCGCCGGTGACCTTGGGGTGAGCGTGCGCACAATTGGCGAAACGCTGGAAACCATGCTCGGTTCGCGCCGCATTACCACATATATTGATAATGGCGAGGAATATGATGTAATTTTGGAAGGGGAGCGCGATGCACAGCGCACGCCAACCAATATGCAGAATATTTATGTCCGTTCAAGTGCAAGCGGACAGTTAATTCCATTATCTAACTTGGTCAAAATCGAAGAATATGCAGATTCAGGATCATTAAACCGTTATAACCGTGTTCGTGCGATTACGATTGAAGCAGGTTTGGCTGAAGGCTATGCCCTTGGCCCCGCACTTGAATATATGCGCGAACTTGTGCGGGATAACTTACCTGATACAGCCGTGATCGACTATAAGGGTGAGTCTTTGGATTTCCAAAGCAGTGGCTCATCGCTTCTCTTTATCTTTGTGCTTGGTTTTGTCATTGTATTCTTGGTTTTGGCTGCGCAGTTTGAAAGCTATGTCCACCCATTAGTGATTATCCTCACTGTACCTTTGGCCATTTCTGGCGCGCTAGCGGGGCTGTATTTTACAGGAAACTCTTTGAATGTGTATACGCAAGTAGGGCTGGTGATGTTAATTGGCCTTGCGGCGAAAAACGGTATTTTGATTGTTGAATTTGTCAATCAGCTACGTGATCAAGGCGTAGAGTTTTCACAGGCATTGATGGAAGCCGCGCAAATTCGTCTGCGTCCCATTGTTATGACGGGCATCACAACGATTGCAGGTTCGGTGCCGTTAATCATGGCAAGCGGTGCGGGCGCAGAAACGCGCGTGGCCATTGGCGTAGTCATATTATTTGGCGTATCGGCAGCGACGCTGTTTACACTCTTTATTGTGCCTGTCGCTTATGATTTACTCGCCCGTAAAACAGGATCCCCAGGGGATGTCCGCCGCAAATTAGAGCAGGAAAAACAACTATGATAATGAAATCCCCCTTAGCGCTGCTATCAACTTTATGCCTTGCAGGCTGCGCGGTTGGTCCAGATTATAAAGCGCCGCAAAATAGTTTTTTGGCGCAGTGGTTCGCCCCGCAAAGCGAACATATCAGCGCAGAGCCAATTACTTTGGCGTGGTGGAGCGTGTTTGAAGACCCGCTTTTAGTAAGCTATATCGAAAAAGCAGCGCAGAACAATAAAGATATTGAGATTGCTTTGGCGAATTTACGGCGTGCGCGGGCTTTGCACCGTATTGAAAACGCCGCATTTTTGCCGCAAATTGGCAGCGCCGCGGAGGGGGTGCGCTCACGTTCAAGCGATAATCTGTCTAGCAGCGGCAAGGGAACAACCACCAATTTATATGATGCCGGCTTTGATGCGTCATGGGCGCTTGATATATTTGGCGGTGCGCGCCGTGCTAGCGAAGCAGCGCAGGCCAGAACTGAGGGCGCTTTGGCGGATTACCAAGCTGTGATGCTCTCGACCTTATCAGAAGTCGCGCGTAATTATTATGAAGCACGGGGGCTGCAAAAACGCATCGCGATTACCCGTAACAATGCCGATTTGCAGCAGCAAACATTCAACGTTGTCGAGGCACGGCTTGATGCGGGGGAAGCGAGTGAATTTGATGTGTCCCGCGCGCGTGGTGAATATCAACTGACCCGCGCTCGCCTGCCGAATTTACAGGCTGATTTAAATGCCTCTATCTATACGCTCTCCGTTTTATTGGGGCTGCCACCAGAAGCCTTGCTGAGTGAAATGCAGGAAAACGCGGCATTGCCGACCCCGCCTGACCTTGTCCCTGTTGGCTTGCGTGCTGACATTTTACGCCGCCGCCCAGATGTGCGTATAGCGGAGCGCGACCTTGCCGCTGAAACCGCTGATATTGGCGTGGCAACGGCTGATCTTTTCCCTAAATTCTTTTTAACGGGCGATATCGGGACGCAAGCACGTGTCTTTGGCGATGTATTTAGCGCTGCTGGCGGCATATGGTCGCTTGGCGCGCTTGTGCAGTGGTCTGTCTTTGAAGGCGGCGCAATGCGCGCGCGTATTGATGCAGCAGAAGAAGAAAGCAAAGCCGCGCTTGCTAATTATGAACAAACCGTGCTTACCGCGCTGAGCGACGCAGAAACCGCGCTGATACGCTACGGTCAAGAGTTAGAGACCCGTAAAAGGCTCGATGAAGGCGTTGCGAGCCGCAGGGAATCGGTCAGGCTCGCTAAAGAGTTGTTTGATGCGGGCGAAACCGATTACCTTGCCGTATTGGACGCAGAGCGCGAGCTGACCGCAAGTGAAGATGATCTGGTGATATCAGAGACCAATACGATTACCAAGCTGATCGTCCTCTACGCCGCGCTTGGCGGAGGCTGGGAAGTTTATAGCAATACAGATACACAAAATGCAGAATGATAAAATGGGTAATATAGACGGTGATACTTATAGCGATATTGATAGCGACACTGTCTATGTCGTCTATGATGATCAATGCCCTTTTTGCCGCAATTACTGCAAGCTTATTCGCCTGCGCGAAGCAGCAGGGCGCTTGCAGCTTGTCGATGCCCGTCAGCCTTCACCCTTAATGGATAAAATTACCGCATATGGTTTAGATATTGACCAAGGCATGGTCGTTAAAATCGGCACAGACATGTATTATGGGGCAGAGGCCATTCATGTTTTGGCGCTGCTAAGCACAAAATCGGGCATCTTTAACCGTATCTGCTATTGGCTGTTTAAATCCAAAAAAATGGCATCTTTTTTATATCCTGCCCTGCGCAATTGCCGTAACCTTGCTTTGAAACTGATGGGCATTCCATTAGTCAATAACCTACAGCAAAAATAAGGACAGCACGGCGCCTTGGCGTTTTCGGGCATTAGCACGCGGCATGTTTAAACTCCTCCTTCCCGCTATTTTTCCATCATGGCGCTTTTTTGAAAGCGTCGGTCCTGCGCCGCGCGTTGAATATGCTCTGCTTGATGAAAATATGGCGGATGAGCAGAGCGCCGCGCAGGATAAGCCATGGCAAGAATTCTACCCTGCGCCAGAGCGCTTATCCTTTTGCACGATGCTTAGGCGTTTATTTTATAACCAGCACTGGAATGAACGTTTGTTTGTTTTAAGCTGCGCAGAGCGTATGATCCATGACCCTAAAGATGCGCCGCGTAACGGGCGAGAAATTATGCGTTACTTAAAATCTTTTTTGCATCAAAACGCGCAGACTGCGCCCTATATCCAGTTCAGGTTAAGTTTTGTCAGCCGCGAGGAAACTAGGCTGGAAACCCATATTCTTTATACTTCGCCGATTGAAGCGCTTAAGGAAAATACGGCGGATCATGATGGTTGATGTCACGCATTTTGAAAGCGCATGGCGGCTGAGCGAGATGATCCTTGCTTGCGCCTTTATGCAGCAAAGCGTCGAACACCTAACGGCCGTGCATAAAGCTGAGCGTCTTGCTTTTGCTTTGCGCTTTATACTCAGCGCTATGTTACTAGTAGGGCTTTTCGCGCCATATGTTTGTCTGGCTTTATTTATGCTTGGCATATGGGCGCTGCGCCGTTTTAACGGCCCTTATAATGGCGGGAGTGATCGCATGAATATGCTGATCCTCTCCTGTTTGTGTGTAATGCATTTTCTGCCCTCTTTACGCATGCAGGAATACGTTTTTGGCTATCTGGCGCTGCAACTTGTTTTATCTTATTTCATGGCAGGAAAAGTCAAAGTCATGAACCCAGAATGGCGCAGTGGGCGCGCCTTGCAAAATGTCTTTGCCTTTAGCGCCTACCCTGTAAGCACGCAGCTTCGCGCCCTTGCAGGTCGTCCGCGTATACTCTGGGTCATGTCATGGGCCGTGATTTGTTTTGAACTCTTCTTCCCACTCGCCATTTTGTCGCAAACGACGCTAATCGCGGCGCTCTGCCTCGCTGCTTTGTTTCACCTTGCCAATGCCGTTTTGTTTGGCCTTAACCGCTTTTTCTGGATCTGGCTCGCGGCTTTCCCTGCGCTGATTTGGCTGCAAGAGCGCGTTTTCATGCTTGGCTAATCGCTTTTTATTCGAGGCACAAGGTAAAGAAAACGTGACAAATGGCGCTAAACTCTATTTACTCGCCATTCATGCGCGTTGTTGCGTGTGAGCTAGAAATGGAAAGCGAATATGCCAAAACTTTATCAAATTAACCGTCTGAATATTATCGAAATCGGCGAACATACAGTCTATGTCGATGGCGGCGTGCATGGCCCTGTGCCGCTACATGAAGCGCCCGAAGACGCGGCAATTGGTGATGAAGTTGATGCTTTTGTTTACAGCAATGCATCGGATGAATTGGTCGCGACCATGGCGCGCGCGGCGGCAGGGTTTGGTCAATGTGCTTATTTGCGCGTGGTCTCCACAGGTTCGCATGGCACATTCCTTGATTGGGGCCTGCCGAAAGATTTGATTTTGCCGCTATCTGAACAAACGGCGCGGGTGCGCACGGGTAAATCCTATGCGGTATATATCACTGCGGATGAATATGAACGCCCGATGGCAAGTATGAAACTGCATCGTTATTTAGAAGAAGAAAATGACGATTTGAAAAAAGGCGAAGCGGTTGACTTACTGATCGCGGCGGAAACTGATCTTGGCTTTAAAGCGGTTATTAATGATGAATATATCGGTATGATATTCCACGGTGAATTGGGCAGCGCTCTAGAAATTGGCGCGAGAATGCGCGGCTGGGTCAAAGATTTCTCTGAAGACGGTAAAATCAACCTGACCATCAGCGCCCTAGATAGCGCGGCGCGTGATGAGTTGGAAGAGCGTATTTTAAGCCGCTTAAGCGCGGCGCAAGGCCGTTTATATCTTTCAGACAAAAGCGCACCCGCAGATATATTTGATGAATTTGCGGTCAGTAAAAAGAATTTCAAACGCGCCCTTGGTAATTTATACAAGCAGCGCATCATCAACATTACCCCTGAATATATTGAACTGATTTAAGGCGTTTTGATTCGCTGTTATTCTGACCCTTCTCTCTTGCTATTCTCCCTTAATACGTGCAATGCACTGTATTTGGACAAAACCTAAAACTGTGGTATATATGGAGCATAAAAAGAATATAAACAGGAAGGATATTAACATGAACGCTCAATCCGCCACCGTTAGGAAACAGCCTTATCCAAAATCATTTGGGAAAAAGCCCGTTCAAGATTCTCCGCAAGATACGCAGGATTCACAAATCGCCGTGCCGGGCTTATCCAATGATAATACAGATGATTACCTCGCCCCTGATTGGAGCATTTTTAGTGCTGATAAACTCCACCCGCTTGCCGGTAAGGCGCAAATTGTCATGACCGTGCTCGGTCTTGCGCTTGGCCTTGCCTACGCTTTTGTTTCACTTGGCACAACTGGGGTTGGCGACACGCTCGTCATGTCTATTTTTTCCTATTTGACCTATGGGCTCGTCGGCACGGTTGGCGGCTATTTCGGTGTTTGGATTATCGGGGGCGCAGTTATTCTTAGCCCCGTCTTGCTTATCGCCGCGCTATTTGTGTAAGCCTGAGCCCCTTAAAGCCTTTATGCTGGGCTTTGGGCTTTAAGGCTCATAATCCGATCATGCAAAGCGCCGTTATTGGTCATCATTTCCCAGACGGCTTTTTGTTTGACGCGCATATTATTGACGCTGGTGAAAAAGTCGATGATGATCGGCTGCCTTTGGTTAACAAGGTCTATGATCGGGCCAATGCGCTGACAGATGATGCCAAGGCGTTCAAACGATTCAATTAATGGCACTTCCAATAACACGCAGCCTTGCGTATAGCCATTGGCGATGGCAAGGTCAAAACAGCTTTTAATCAGGCCAATCGGCGCAAAGGGAATAATCCGCCTAGCGATACGTTTGGAGCTTTTGTCCATAAAGGTTTCTTGGTCTTGATCTTGTACGCCGCCAAGGGGAGAGGTTTCTTCGCCATTTCTGCTGCGAAACTTTTTTAAAATACATAGTTTATCAATTTCGCAGATACGGTCATGCGCATTGCTTTCACGTACGCGCAGATGCCCGCCACTAAATATTTCTTGAATAGGCAGGCCTTGTTGGCTGTCTTGCATATGGGGCATGACAAGGCGCACCGTGCCAATCGCTTCACCGCTGCGTTTATGGATCAGCAGGCAATGCTTGGCGTGGTCATCATAAATATCACGCTCTAATTTCCCTGCGTGGCGCTCTGCTTCTTTGTAACCAAATTCTTCGCATAAAACTTCATAGCGAATGCGATACGCTTTTTCTTTTAAAGCAGGGCTTTCCGCAAGCACGGTTTCAAAAAGCTGATTATACAGCCACGAAAAACTTTTAAACTGAAGGTAATTTTTAATAGGGGCGCCAAAGCCGGCCTGCTCTTTACGGAGGTCTTTCATATTTCACACTTTCCACATAAGGTATTTACACACACAATTATCAGTATAAGTCAGTGTCTATTAACTATTACTAAACTATAGATAAAATTCTATCTAATTTTTGCATCAGAAACTGTGGTATACTGGGCAATAATTGCGTATATTAATGCGCAGTGAACTTAGCGGAATGAGATTATAGCCACGATGAAAGACACAACAACCAGAGATCAGCTTTTAGAAGACTTGCTCGCACTGAACAAAGACTTAATCGTCGAAGATGTTGAAAAAGCATATGATTTTGGCAAAAAAATGCATGAAGGCCAGACCCGCGCATCGGGCGAGCCATACTTCACGCACCCTGTGGAAGTCGCGATGATCCTTGCCGAAATGGGCATGGATACGCCGACAATTGTTACCGCGATTTTGCATGATACGGTCGAAGACACTGTCGCCACGGAAGAAGATTTACAGCGCGAATTTGGCGAAGAGGTCGCAAAGCTTGTTAAAGGCGTGACCAAATTAACCCGCATCGAAAGCCAAACCGTTGAAGGCAAACAAGCCGAGAACTTTAGGAAACTCGTTCTTGCGATGTCTGAAGACATCCGCGTGCTCTTGGTCAAGCTTGCTGACCGCCTGCATAATATGCGCACCATGCATCATATTGCTAAGCCAGAGAAACAAAAACGCATATCGCGCGAAACGTTAGAGATTTTTGCCCCGCTTGCGGAGCGTATTGGTATTCATAAAATCAAAGAAGAGCTTGAAGACCTTGCTTTTGAATATATGAACCCAGATGCGCGCGAGACGATTGTTAAACGCCTGTCTTATCTGCGTGAAGAGGGTACAGACACGCCCAATGATGTGATCCGCGAGCTGCAAGGCTTGATGAAAGAATCTGATGTTAAATGTGAAATTAACGGGCGCGAGAAAACCCGTTATTCAATTTGGCTGAAAATGCAGCGTAAGAATATTTTGTTTGAACAGCTCTCTGACATTATGGCTTTCCGCATTATCGTTGACAATATCGAATCGTGCTATTTGGTGTTGGGCGTTATTCATGCGAAATACCCAACCGTGCCAGGCAAGTTTAAGGACTATATCTCAACGCCCAAGCCAAATGGCTATCGCTCGCTTCATACAACGGTGATTGGCCCTGGTGGACAGCGCATTGAGGTGCAAATCCGTACCCGTGAAATGCACGAAGAAGCTGATTTGGGCTTAGCGGCGCATTGGGCATATAAGCGCGATGGCGCATCTGATAAGGCCGTTACCGAAGCCAAACATTATCGCTGGCTACGTGAACTTGTTGAGATTATGGAGCATGAAAGCGGCACGATTGAAGAAAAGCTTGAGAATACTAAGCTTGAACTTTTCCAAGATCATGTTTTTGCTTTTACCCCGCGCGGCGACCTTATTGAACTGCCCGCAGGGGCGACGACGATTGACTTTGCCTATGCTGTGCATTCTGGCGTTGGTAATAAATGTGTCGGCGCGAAAATTAACGGGCGTATTGCGCCGCTCAACACCAAATTACAAAATGGCGATCAGGTCGACATTATTACTGCGAAAACCCAGAATCCCTCACCAACATGGGAACGTTTTGTTGTAACCGGTAAGGCGCGCTCACATATTCGCCGTTTTATTCGCCAGCAACAGCGTGATGAATATATTACGCTCGGCAAGGCGATGCTGCAGAAAATATTTAAATCAGAAGGCTATGATTATACGGAAAAAGCCGTCAATGCGGTTGCGGAAAAATTCAAAGAAAACAACGCCGAAGATATATATGCAGGCATTGGTTCAGGCAATGTCGTTGCGCGTGATGTGTTTAAGGCGATTTTCCCGAGCCATAATACCGAGCCTGTGCGCCCGAATTTGGAAGATATTGGCGAATATACATCTAAGAAAAAACCAAGCAAATCAAGCCCCATGCCCATTGTCGGGCTTATTCCTGGCATGGCGATGCATTTTGCACGTTGTTGTCACCCGCTGCCGGGTGACCGCATAGTCGGCATCGTGACCACAGGTAAAGGCGTGACGATCCACACGATTGATTGTGACACATTAGAAAACTTCGCCGATACGCCAGAACGCTGGCTTGATGTATCGTGGGGCGAAGGCCCTGACGCGCCCGAAGCCCGCATTGGTCGCCTTTCGGTGACCATTATGAACGAAGCTGGTGCGCTCGGTACGCTTTCAACCGTGATTGGCAAAAGCGGCGGTAATATCACTAACCTTAAAATCACGTCACGCTCGCTTGATTTCTGGGATATGCTGATTGATGTATATGTCAGCGACACGAAACATTTAAACAATGTTATCGCCGCACTCAGGGCAACGCCGCAAATTATCAGCGTTGAACGCGCACGTGGACGGTAACGGCAAAATAGCAATAGGATACGTAATGAGAAAATTAAAAATAAAACAAAACGCTATACAGCTATGTGCTGTCTTCATGCTTATGTTTGGCGCTTCCAGTGTAACCACTCAGGCTAATGCGCAAGGTGATTTGCGTCAGCCACTTTATGATGTTTGCAAAGCCAGAGGCGGAGATGAGGCTTATTGCAAATGTATGATCGGCGAACCCTATGATGCATTTTTGCATAATCATCAATATGGCGGCAGAGATAGCTATGTGGAAACGCAGAATAAAATCCGCGCGACGATTTTACAAGAACCCACAATGACAGAAGGGCGCATCAAAGAAATTTGCGCCGTCGCTAATATGCAGTTTATGAAGCCTAATGAAGTGCCGAAAGGTTGGCTAGAGCGTTTTACGAAGCTTCACCAGAGCTTAAAAGCCGAGTATACTTTAGGGAACGCGGCGCATATGAGTATCCGTAACATGATGCTCCCAAGCAGTGGCTATTGTGTCTATGGGCCTAAAATAGAATCCGCAACAAAGCGCGCGAATGAAAGAGGCAGCTTTGAAACGCATAACCTTGATGACAGAGGTGTAAACCAACTCTATAAAGCTTTCCAACGTGATCAGGGTCAAGCGTGTAGGCCTTAACTTACTTACCCGCCCGAATGACTTTAAAGCCGTTGGCTTTGGCGATGATTTCTGATTTGTGGAACAGTTCATCTAATGTGTGTTCATAAGGTAAATGCGCATTGGCAACCATGTAAAGCTGACCATAGCGTTTTAAGGCCTGATGTGCGGTTTTAATAAACGATATGCCAAGCGCGGCTTTTGCATCTTTACCGCTGTGAAATGGTGGGTTCATGACGACGAAATCAAGGTTCTTTGGCAAGTTGTCTGGCGCGGATAAGTCATCCCATATTTGACGCGTCTTTGACGCATGACCCGCGATGTTTTTTGTTGCCATCTCAACGGCTCTACGCTCTGCGTCAATCAGGCAAAGCATTCTGACTTTGTGATTTGCGTCAAGAATATGGCGCGATATAAACCCATAACCGCAGCCAAAATCTGCGCCAAGTCCATGTAAGTCATGGGGTAAGTTATCACAGAGTAATTGCGAGCCGATATCGGCTTTATTCCAGCCGTAAAGCCCTAATTGTGATGTGAACTGCCCATCTAAAATATCTTGCGCGCCGCCTGCCCGCATGTGTTTTTCTACCTGCGCATTATTAATATTCTCGGCGCGGGCATGGAGAATTTTACATTTATTCTTAGCGTGGCTATCTGCGCCCGTAAGGCCAAATTCGGCCAATATTTTTTTAAGCCGATTGCCGCCCGCATCATTGGCGGCCGCTACATAAAGCGCCCCGCTATCTTTTAGCGATGCTAAAGCGCTGGCAATCAGATAGAGCGTTTCATCCATCTGTTTAGAAGGTAAAACCAAAACGCTATCTTGCTTCGCCGCAAAGGGAAGCGTTTTCTCTAGGGGCGCTGTGAAGTTTTGCGATAAGCCTTTCGCCCAAGGATAAAACGGACACCACAAGGACAGTTCGTATGCGCTTAAAATGGTAAGCACTTCCGCGCAAGGCTGCATGGCGATAATGCCAAATTTTTGGCGCGCGTCATCAAGCGTAATATCGCCGTTTTCGACCAGTTTCACAAAGGCGGTTGCTGCATCACCCATAATATTAAGCCACTTCATTCATTTGTTGGACTTTAAAACCTTTACCGCGCAAACTGGTTAAAATCTCCTGCACATGGGCACTATCACGCGCCTCGATCACCATATCAAGTTCGGCGCGTTTAAGCGGCACAGCTTGCATTAGGCGCTGGTGAATGACTTCAATTACATTTGCCCCTTCGTCGCCTATTAGGTTCGAAATATCGGCGAGCTGCCCTGGCGTGTCATCAATTTCAAAACGTAATCGCGCTATGCGCCCTTCGCGTAGCATCCCACGTAAAATAAGCGTTGAAAGCAGGCGCGAATCAATATTGCCGCCGCAAAGGACAAGACCAATATTTTGACCTTTAAATTCTTCTTTGTTTTTAAAGATAGCGGCAAGCCCCGCGCCTGCTGCGCCCTCTGCCACCAGCTTTTCTGAGCTTAATAGGTTAAATATGGCATCTTCAATTTCTTGTTCGCTCGCGCTTTCAATGCGCTGGACGTGCTGTTTGATTATGCGCAATGTGCGCGCAGCAGGTGTTTTAACGGCAATGCCTTCGGCGAGGGTTGCGCCGCCTGTGACTTGATCCGTATTTGCGTCATAATGACGTTTCACTGCGTTATATAAATCGGCCTGCGCGCCAATAACTTCAATATCAGGGTTCATGTGCTTTACGGCTGTGGCAACGCCTGATATAAGGCCGCCGCCGCCAATGGGAACGATGATTTTATGCAGATCAGGTTGATCTTCGAGCATTTCAATGCCGAGCGTCCCTTGACCCGCGACAACATGCGGGTCATCAAAGGGGTGCACAAAGGCGAGGTTTTCTTTAATGGCAAGTTCATGGGTGAAAGCTTGCGTTTCATCATAATTATCGCCAGCTAAAATGACTTTCGCGCCAAATTCCTCTGTTTTCTGTACTTTGTTAAATGCTGTGCCTTTGGGCATGACGATCGTTGCGGGAATGCCAAGGCGGCTCGCGTGAAAAGCCAGACCCTGCGCATGGTTACCGGCAGAGCTTGCAATCACGCCGCGTTTTTTTGCATCATCATCAAGGTTAAGCAGGCAGTTTAATGCGCCGCGTGCTTTAAACGAAGCGGTGTGCTGTAAATTTTCAAGCTTTAGGTAAATATTCACGCCGCTGCGCAGGGAAAGCCGCGTTGCTTTGACTGTGGGTGTGCGAATAATTTGGCCAGCTATAGCGCGCTGCGCTTTTTCTATATCTTGAAAGGTGACGTTCACTCTATATACCTATTGATTTTGGGGTGGAAAAATAAGTTATGCACATCTAACAAGATAATCCATAGCACCGCAAGAAATTTTATGCTACCATATGTTTAGTTGTTGTTCTTACAAGGAGATTCTCTCACCTTGCTTATCCAGAAGAAACCACATATTAAAATGTCCTTATGGCGCAATAAGCTGTTACAGCTTGTGCCAATAAGCGCCCCGCCCATTGATAATGGGCATATGGCAATCACTTCTGGTTCAACATATTTGACTTTCTCTCCAAACTGGCTTCTCAGGTGCATACCGAGCCAGTTTTTTTGTATCTTGTCCCCTGCGCTTTCGCGCATCATGCTGCCATGTTCTTTCCGTCGCGCAGCTTTTTCCCGCTTTCTACCGCCTATCCACTTTCTTTCTTTCACCCACCTAACCCCACAGGAGCATGCTCATGGCTAAAAAGTCACGCAGAAAAGTTAAGAATAACCCTCATCAACAAAACGGACATAATGTTGTTAAGGCGTTTGATGGCTCACAATGGCACCCTTTAGATGAAGCAATCGACAATAATCGTGATAAAAGCTTTATTCGCCGTGTCAAGCCGCGCTCCGAAGGCCAAGAAGAATTGATGGCAGCGATTGAGGATCATCATCTCACCCTCGCCATTGGCCCCGCAGGAACAGGTAAAACGTATTTGGCAATTGCCGCCGCCGTTGATGCCTTAGAAGCTGGAACGGTGGAGCGCATTATTCTCTCCCGCCCCGCAATGGAAGCAGGCGAAAGCCTTGGTTACCTTCCTGGTGACATGCATGAAAAAATGGCGCCTTACTTACGGCCTTTATATGATGCACTTGGTGACCGCCTTGGTGGCAAGCGTGTGCGCCAGCTAATGGAAGACGGGACAATCGAAATTGCGCCTGTTGGTTTCATGCGCGGGCGGACATTAAATAATGCCTTTATCGTGATTGACGAAGCGCAAAACTGTACATACGTCCAGCTGAAAATGCTGCTTTCCCGCCTTGGCTGGAATGCGACAATGGTTGTCACGGGCGACCCAAAGCAAAGTGATTTGTTAGAGGGTATGTCGGGGTTGCAACAAATTGCCGATAAAATAGGCTGCTTAGAAAATATTGGCCATGTTGCACTCGCGCCGCAAGATATTGTGCGCCATCCCCTTGTCGCTGAAATGCTTGAGGTTCTTGATTAAAACAGATTTTTAAAGTTCTACAACTCCCTGTAAACTTGATAGCCGGCACTTGTGCCGGCTTTTTTTTACCTTTAAAGCAAAGATGCTGCAGCGCAAATAAACATAACTCTAAAATATTGTTGCTATTTAGCGCTTAAATATGAAAAACACTTGAGGTTGCGCTGAGAAAATGCACTATACATAATAGCAAGGACAGGAAAGCCATGAGCGAGCGCAATATTATAGATTCCATTAAGCATTCCGTTGAAGTGGTCAGAAAATTTTTCGCCACAGGAACGATTGCGCAAAAGA
>DELD01000003.1:0-690 GCA_002354205.1 Micavibrio sp. UBA2705
ATTATTTTTTCATCAGCTCTTTATACGCTTTGGTAAAACCTGCAAGTGTAAGCTTGACGCTAAAGACCTTGCCCGTTTGGTCATGGGTTGCCAATACAAGGTTGTTGCCTTTGCGCATTTCCTTAAGCAGCGCGTCTGTCACGCCAATACGCCCAAAACAACCGCCTGGTGTACAGGTATGGAAGCTAAAGGCATTTTTCTCGCCCTCATTATCTTCGCCGCCATCAACCTGCATTAAAACAGGGTTTGCTACCAAAAGGCCGAGAGGCATGATAATAATGCCGCCTGTTTTGCCTTCTTCATCTTTGAAAAGCTTAATTTCCAAGAAACGCTGACCGGTTTCTTTAACCGCGATCATTTGGAACATTTCACAATATTCTTTTTTGTCAGCTTCGTTTGTTTTACAGCGCACATCCCACGCCTTTTCATCAGCCGCATGTGCCTTTGGCGCAAACGCGCCGGCAGATAGCAATGCAAACGCAGTGAGAGATAAAACAGAACATAGTAAACGACGCATAGGATAAACCTTTCTTTTTCATTACGAAACGCCCTTATATAGAGTGAACTATAGAGTCGGGCATTATAAAATCTAACGCACGAGTTTTAACACGGCATGGTTTTATCTAGCAACAGCGGCCACACATCAATCCACCCTTTTCCGTGGGTAAGACCATCTAATGTTTCAATGCG
>DELD01000003.1:979-1620 GCA_002354205.1 Micavibrio sp. UBA2705
AAGACCATCTAATGTTTCAATGCGTGCGCAATGGGTAGCGCCCATTTTCGCCATAAAGCTTTGCGCGATGGGCAGTGGGACGATTGGGTCCTCGCCGCCGACAAAGTGGTATTGCGGTAGCGCCGCGTAATCCTGCGCGTTATTTGCAGGGTTAAGGGATGCGGGCAACATGCTGACTTTATGCAGGCGCGAATGGGCGTCAATGTCTAAATTCCCTGCCACGGTGCGAATGGCGGCGACATCATCGCGCCCATGTGCCAGTAACAAGGCCAAAGTCGCGCCGCCTGAATAGCCAACAAACTCTATATTTTGCCAGCCGCGCTCTTGCTTGATGCGCTCAATAAGCGCTTTGTAACTGCGGACAACCTCGGGGGCGTAGCGGTGGCTCGTCCAATATTTGCGCGGGCAAGCGCCCTCACCATCCCAGCCAGAATATTGGCAAGGCCGCGCGAGGTAGATGCGCTCTAGGCCCGCGCTTTTATCCGCCATGTTATCAGCTTGCGCGAGGCGCAGCGCATAAGGGTCAATCGGTGTGGGGTTGAGCGATGGCGTTGACTTATTCAGCCATGCAAGGCCGTCGCCTTCTATATATATACGCCCTGTCGTGGCAGCGCGGTTGTTTGATGGCGGCAGAAAGGCGG
>DELD01000003.1:2005-13568 GCA_002354205.1 Micavibrio sp. UBA2705
GCGATTCGAAAGCGATGCGCCGCAGCCCGAAAGCGCGAACATCATCATGCAGGCCAGCAATACAAATATGGGCGCTTTGACAGCGCCCATATCATCAGCATCACATTTGAAGCTTTTATTTTTTACCGCGACCATGCATATCATCCATAATGTCTAATGTATCAGGGTTAAACGGCACAGGCGTTAAATCAACCACGGGCTGCATACCGCCATTTTGTTGATCCGCGCGGCAATCAAGCGGCAATTGCAATAAAGCAGGCCATTGCTCAACCCAGCCATCATCATCATCGGCATCTGGAATAATGCTGTGACGCAGACACCATGTTGGGCCAACCGCCTGCGCATAGTTATGGTAGCTTTTTAGCGATTCGATATGATCTTCTTCGCCAAGGAAGTGGTATTGCGGCAAATGCGCCATTGTTTTGGCAAAATCAATCGGGTTAAGGCCGCCTTCCACATAGTGGTCAAGCTGGCCATCTGCATATTGAGACGCATCTAAATAGCTTGCCACTGTACGCACAGCTTCGACATCCATACGCTGCGAAGCCAGTATCGCCGCAACAGATGCGCCGCTGCCATAACCGTTAAGGACAAAGGTATCAACGCCGTGATAGCGGCGGATATTGTCCAAAGCCTGCATGTAGCCATTAATGACAGCTGCAGATACAGGGCCTTCATCATAATATTTCTTAACGCATTCCTCTGCCTTGCTCTCATAAAGCACCGAACGGCTTGTGAACTGGCATGGCGCTGACAAATAAATGACGTTGCTTGCTTTGTCCCGCGCGGCTAAGCGCAGCGCCAATGGGTTGGCGGGCGCTTTGGCAAAAAGAATTTGCGGCGTGTCTTTTGTATAAGAAAAGCCATCAGAAAACAATTTATTGTCTTCAATATAGATGTGCGCGACTTTTAATGGGTCATATACGCGTTCATAAGCCAGTAAAGATACATCCGCAATCGGGATTTGGCGCTTGATCATAAAGACTGGTAATGCAATGCGGTTAAGCTGTGTTTCTTTTACATGCACAGCGCCGCTTTCACAGGCCGCAAGCCCCGCCAAAAGCGTGATGCCTAAAGCTAAAGTTGAAAGTTTTTTGAATGTTTTGAATATCATGACAGACCCATCATCATAGAATTTTGAAGATATATAACCGCATAACTGTATCACGCCGCCGAAAAAAAGCCTATAGCGTTTTTAGTTTTCCAAATTTAGCTTTCTAAAGTCAAAATCACAGGCACATGGTCAGATGGCTTTTCTAAACCGCGCGGGGCGGTATCAATGACGCAGCTTTCCATACGGTCAACCAAATTGGGGGATAGTAAGAAATGATCAATGCGAATGCCGTGATTTTTTTGGTACGCGCCGCGTTGATAGTCCCAAAAACTATATTGTGCATCGGCGTGATTATTGACGCGAAAAGCATCGGTATAGCCTAAAAAGCCATATGAACGATATAATGCGCGGGTTTGCGGCAATGTGGCGGCATCCCCCTCCCAAGCTTTGGGGTCGTGGCAGTCGCGATCTTCGGGGATGACGTTATAATCACCAGCAATAAGCACGTCGCTTTCTGCGCCACGTAGCTCTTTCATATAGTCATAAAGCCGGCGCATCCATGATAATTTATATGTGTATTTATCACTATCGACAGGGTTGCCATTAGGTAGATATATATTCACGCAGCGCACGCCGCCAATCATACAATCAAGGAATCGCGCCTGATCATCCCCATCATCGCCTGGCAACTTATCGCAGCGCAAATCAATATCATGCTTACTTAATATCGCAACGCCATTATAGGCCTTTTGCGCCGCATAGACTGACTTATAGCCGATTTCTTGGAATATTTCGCTGGGGAAGACCTCACCCTTAAGCTCTTGGAGCATTAAAACGTCGACTTGATGCGTCGCGAGCCAGTTTTTGACATGCTCTAGGCGCGTTTTGATTGAATTCACATTCCAAATGGCAATTTTCATTCGATTTAATCCTAATATCTGCGTTTCTGCCGTCATAGTAACGGCAAATCAGGAAAAAGGAAGACCGAATTCAAAATAGTGTTTTAAAGAGAAAATGATGTGCCGCAGCCGCATGAGCTATTCGCCGCAGGGTTATCAATTTGGAACATACGCCCCATCATATCATCATGGAATTTGATGGTCGAGCCCTTCATATATTTCAACGATAACGAATCTATAACAATCACGCCTTCATATATTGCGTCATCATCACTGACCGCATCGGCGTCCCATTCATATTTATACTGGAAACCAGAGCAGCCGCCGCCATCAACGCGGATACGCAAATGGATGTTCGCATCGCCCTTTTCTTCGCGCTCGCGCTTTACTTCGTTCACTGCGGTATCATCAATAATTAACGCCATCAGCTTTTACACCCTATAATCAAAAAACATATATCTATATTATATGGAGGAATACTTAAAATAATCAAGCTCTACGTCTTGGCGCGCGCGCATCATTCTGTTAGTTTTGGTTAAATTTATAAATTAAAATATGCGAAACGAGCTTGTGAAATGACAACAAATGCCGCCGAAAGCAATATGGCTTATAATTACTGCGCCGTGCCGTTAGCACATTATGCCTGCCGCCCCGACCAAAGCCGTGGGCGCATACATGACGAAGCAGAAAGCCGCCACCGCACTTGTTTTCAGCGTGACCGTGACCGCGTAATTCACTGCAGCGCCTTTCGTCGCCTCAAAGACAAAACGCAGGTCTTTGTCTATTACGAAGGTGAAGATTACCGTACCAGACTATCCCATACCATTGAAGTTGCGCAGATTGCCCGCACTTTATCGCGCGCCCTGCTGGTCAATGAGGATCTAGCTGAGGCCATCGCCCTCGCCCATGATTTGGGGCACACACCCTTTGCCCATGCCGGCGAAGAAACCCTCAAAAAATGCATGAAGGATTTAGGCGGCTTTGAACATAATGATCAATCCTTGCGCGTCCTAACCACATTAGAAGATAAATACCCCTCTTGGCGTGGCCTCAATTTAACATGGGAAACATTAGAAGGCGTGGTCAAGCATAACGGCCCGTTAATTGGCGCAAACGCACGCAGACAAACGGTGCCACTGCCTACCAGCCTACGCGAATTACAGCAGCAAGCAGAATTAGAAATTGAAGGCTTTGCTTCCGTTGAAGCACAGGTCGCCGCCCTCGCCGATGATATTGCCTATAATAACCACGATGTTGAAGACGGGCTGAAGTCGGAAATATTCTCGCTTGATGATATTTGCCGCGCCGTCCCATTATTCCGAGAACGCGTCGAATGCGTCCGCGCCAAATATGATGATTTGCCTGAGAAAATTTTAATCTCCGAATCTATCCGCGATATGATGGGCGTGATGGTTGATGATGTTTTAGCAGAAAGCCTGAAAAACCTTGCCGATTTAAAGCCCCAACATGTTGATGATGTCCGCGCCCACAGCGCCGCGATTGTCCGTTTTTCCGATGGCATGTTCACTGAGCTTAAAATCCTGCGCGCATTTTTAATGGAAAACATGTACCGCCATTACACTGTACAGCGCATATGGGTGAAAGCAGAGAAAATCATTGGCGATCTCTTCAGCGTCTTTATGGCGGATAATTTGCTGCTGCCGACTGAAGTACAAAACGAGATTAAAGCGCTCAAAAATGATGATAACAACTTCCGTAAAGCGCGCATTATTGCCGACCATATTGCCTGCATGACCGACCGCAGCGCCGCCGCCGAACACGAAGCCATATTTAATGTCTATAAACGCCTATAAGCGCACAGAATAAAGATTGAAGATAGAACCATGAAACTTAATGCAATATTACTTATTTGTGCGGTGATTATCGCCGGCGGCCTGATGTGGTACAGCACCCATAACGATAGCGGCACAGTACCGATTATCCGCGCCGATAGCTCCCCGATAAAAGAACGCCCAGAAAATCGCGGCGGCATGAATATTGCGCATAAAGACAGCACAATTTACGATACTATGCGCCAAAATGGCGACAAAAACCGCGTTGAAAACTTACTGGCAGAACACCGCGACCAAAGCAGCATTAATCGTGACGAATTATTTGCGGGCATTAAAGCCAAACAAGCCAAGCTTGCGCAAGAACACGCCATCAAAGAATTAAAAGATGATGAAAGCGTCAACAGCCGCATCGCAGGCAACATGCCCGCCGAAGCCACAACAGAAGCAGCAGAAGAATCAACAAAAAACCTCGATGAACCAAGCCTGTCTGCCGCGCCAAAAAACGCAGTACCAAAAAGCGTTGTAAACGTACAAACCCCAACAGCCCGCCCTGCGCAAAAAAATGCAGAACCACAGCAGCAAAGCACAGCGCAGAATAAGCCGCTGACAAGCTTGCTCGCTGAGGTACAAGGTTTAAAAATTGATCCTATTCAGAAAAAGAAACCCGCCGCTGCAAAAGCAGCGCAGCCTGCAAGCACAAGCTCAGCAGCCTTTCAAACGGGTAATAACTTCATTCAAATCGGCAGCTTGCGCACAGAATCAGCAGCGCGATCACATTGGGCGGCGCGAAAGAAAGAATTTGCCAGCGCCTTACAAGGTTTTTCTTTACGTATTGAGCATATTGAGATCGCAGGGCGCGGCAGTTTTTATCGCGTCCAAGGCGGCCCTGCGAGCAAGCAAAGCGCCAAACAAGCCTGTGCGACCATTAATCAGCGCCACGCCAATAGCTGCATTGTTAAATAATAAGCAAAAAACCTTCTTTTCCATGCGTAAAAACACCGCTTATGCACACCCGCATATTAGGCCAATCTTAATAAGTAAATATTAAGGTTTTGCGTCGTATAATGGTGCATTACTTTAAAGAATTTACATTTACACGCATCATTATATAAAGACATTGAAGATATGAAAGACATGGCAGATCAAGAGCTTATCACCGCAATAAAACAATTATCCGATCGTTTCGAGACTTTTGAAACCTTCACAAAGCGCCGCTTTGATGAAATATCAATGGAAGTAAATGCGACATCACAGCTAATGGACATGGCAGAGGAAGGCATGAGCACCCGCTTTGGCGAAGTTCTCGACATACTGGGCGCTATATCATTTCATGGCGAGGGGAACACCGCCGCCAATACAGGGGTCGAACTTGACGCAATCATCAACATCACTGAAAAAGCCGCTAATGTCATTTTGGATGCCGCTGACCGTATTTCCACAAAATTAGAAGCGCCGCATTTGGCAGAAAATGATGCCGCGCGCGCAACCGCTGCATCTATAAGCGAAGACGTTAATGAAATACTGATGGCTTGCACATTCCAAGATTTAACAGGCCAGCGTATCCGTAACACAATTGATAATTTGAAAACGGTTGAAGACCGCATTAATTCGACATTAAGCAGCATTGGCATTGATGTACCAAACGCCAACAGCCCAGACCATGTCATTGAAAGCGTTGAACAAGCCAAGAAAACCAACGACCAAGATGCAATTGATGCATTATTTGACTAAAAGGCTTCACAAACCGCAATTGGGGCGCTATTTTATAAGAAGCTAAATTTAACCATAGCGTATTAATGCGACAAGAAGGTATCTTTCCATGGCTCAGTTTACTCTGCCCAAAAATTCTAAAATCAGCAAAGGCCACAAATTTGCGGCTAAAGATGATGCTAAAGACGTAAAGAATTTCAGAATTTACCGCTGGGACCCTGACCGCGATGAAACGCCGCGCATGGATGAATATGAACTTGATACCAAAGCCTGCGGCCCTATGGTCTTAGACGCTCTTATCAAAATTAAAGATGAAGTCGATAGCACGCTAACATTTCGCCGTTCTTGCCGCGAAGGTATTTGCGGATCGTGCGCGATGAATATTGACGGCACAAACACCCTTGCGTGTTTAAAACCAATTGATGAAGTTAAAGGTGACGTAAAAATTACGCCGCTGCCACATATGCCTGTGGTCAAAGACCTTGTCCCTGATTTAAACCATGTCTACGCACAATACGAATCAATCGAACCGTGGCTAAAAAGCGACACACCCGCCCCTGAAAAAGAGCGCCTACAAAGCGCGGCGGATGCTGATATTCTTAACGGTGATGATGGACACGGCCCTGCGGCATGTATTTTGTGCTTCTGCTGTTCAACATCATGCCCAAGTTATTGGTGGAATGGTGACCGTTTCTTAGGCCCTGCAATTTTATTGCAAGCCTATCGCTGGATATCTGATTCGCGTGATGATGCGGTAGGTGAGCGCCTTGACCAATTAGAAGATCCGTTCCGTCTTTTCCGTTGTCACACAATTATGAATTGCACAAAGACATGCCCCAAAGGCCTTAATCCTGCTAAATCCATTGCGGAGATTAAGAAGCTTATGGTCGCACGCCAAGCGTAGAGCGCCGCAAATAGCACAACAAAACACTGATAATATGCACATTTTGTATGGATAGCCCGCTATCCATGTAATTTACGCTTGCCTATTTATAGCCCATCCATATATAACAACCCTACAGAATAATTAATTATATAAGAAATGGTGCTATGGCTAAAGAAGACCTAATTGAATTTAAAGGAACCGTAACTGAAGTTCTTCCAAACGCAATGTTTCGCGTTAAACTTGAAAATGACCACGAAGTTCTTGCACATACTGCAGGCAAGATGCGTAAAAATCGTATCCGCGTTCTTCAAGGTGATACTGTTGTTGTTGAAATGACACCTTACGACCTTTCAAAAGGCCGCATCATCTTCCGCGAGAAGTAAACATCACTTAAGTTTTTAAGTTTAAGCGCGCAAAGGCAAGCCATCATGTCAAAATCTCAATTGATTCTTGCCTCTGCATCACCGCGCCGCCGCGAATTACTGGCGCAAATTCACATTACGCCCGCGCATATTTTCCCTGCTGATATTGATGAAAGCCGCCTATCTGGTGAAAAACCTGCCGCTTTGGCTCTACGCCTTGCCGTGGAAAAAGCGCAGCACATCTATAACGCACAGCGCCTTAGCCACCCAGATCATTTCATTCTCGCCGCCGATACGGTTGTTAGCCTAGGGCAAAAAGACCTCGCCAAGCCAGAAAATGCGCAGCAAGCTGCTGCTTTCCTAAAAGCGCTCTCAGGTCGCCGCCATGATGTCCTTGGCGGCATTGCCCTCGTCGCGCCCGATGGCACATTATCTTCACGTCTTGTGCGCAGCAGCGTCAAATTTAAGCGCCTCACACCTCAAGAAATTGAAAGCTATATCACCAGCGGCGAATGGGACGGCAAAGCTGGCGGCTATGCTATACAAGGGCTTGCCGCAAGCTATATTAAGTCCATCCAAGGCTCATACACCAATATTGTCGGCTTATCCTTATATGAGACGCAAAACATGCTAAACGGGCTTGGCTATAACAGCTAATCCCCCCTATAATAACGGCATGGAAATTTTAATTGATAGCATTAATGATTCGCTCTGCGCTGTGGCCTTAGATAAAGGACACAAACTCGAAGCCGTTGAAATTGACCCCGAATTAGAACAAATTCGCCACGGCACAATCTATATGGGACGGATTGACCGCATTGATGCAACTGAAAACGCTGCCTATATTGACCTCGGCAATAATTTACAAGGCTTTCTCAACGCCAAAGACGCACGGCATTTAGGCAAAAAATCCGATAAATCGCTCTCCCAGTGGCTCAGCAATGGTGATTTGGTCATCGTCCAAGCGCAGGACGGCGCCGTCATGCCGCGTATTGGCGCTTATGATGATTACGAAGACAAACATGTTCGCCTGACAATGGATATTACCTTACATGGCCGTTTTACGCTTTATGCGCCCTACCGTAAAGAAAACCAGATTTCACGCCGCATAGCCGATAAACAGCGCCGTAGCCATTTAGAAGAAATGATGGCGAAAGAAGATATGCACGGCACAATCCTGCGCGCAGCCTCTACAATGCTGCAAAATGATATGGTTGTGCGTGAATATAATCTGCTGCGTAAAATATGGAGCGCCATCTTAGAAAGCCTGCCCACAGAAAATGCCGCTCGCCCGATTTTAGCTGGCCCTGACGCGATGATGCGCATGCTTGCCAACCAAGCAATGAACACAATTGAGCGCATTGAAATTTGCGGCGAAGATTATTTCGACCTTACCCAGACATGGTGTATGCAATTCGCCCCCGACCTTGTCAGCAAGCTTGTTTATAGCGATATTAAAGAAACAAATACAGACGCAGACAGGCTGTTTGAATTTCGCGGTGTTTTAACGCCAATAGAAGACCTCTACCGCCCTTATTGCGTGCTGGGTAACGGCAGCTCGATTATTATTGAGGAAACCTCTGCCCTGACCGCTATTGACGTTAATCGCGGCGCTGCCGATGGGTCGCGCTTTGACATTAACAGATTTACCGCAAAAGAAATCATGCGGCAAATCCGCCTACGTAATTTAAGCGGCATTATCATTATCGACTTTTTGAAAATGAAAAATGACGATGAACGAAAAAAGTTTACAAAGCTCGTGAAAGATTTGGCGCTGAGTGACCCCTATACGGTGCAGGTACATGGCCTAACCAAACTTGGCCTGATGGAGCTGACCCGCGCCCGCCGCACGCCGCCACTGGCTGATAAGCTTGATTTAGTCATCAACAGTTAAGCCCCCCCCAAAAAATATGACCGTTATTACGAATTGTGACAAGAATGTGACGAACATTGCCATAATTTTTGTCACATTTATATGAGAATATAATTATATAGAGAAAATAACGAATAATAAATTTTGGGAAATCTGATAAGAAATAACTAAGTTTAAGTTGTTGTTCTCCTCTTAAAATACCAGCAAATTAAATACCAGCTAAATAAGCGTCGATCCAATTGCCCCCGGATCGGCGCTTTTGCTTGTCTGGCTTATTGCTTGAACAGCACGCGCCCATATCACACCCACCACAAGCCCCTAAAATCCCACTAAACATAAAAAAAGCCCTAGGCGCGAACCTAGGGCTTTCGGAAACTGAGAGGTTTATTTTTATCTTAACTTAACTGCATTTTTGGTGCTTGGAAGCCCAATTCTGGCTTAACTTTACCTGCATTTGCTAAACCGCTAACAATACTGCCCGTTGCCTTAACTGCAAGCCCTGCCGGGATCAACCAACTTGCAAATTGGCCACCTGTCGCCAAGTTTTCTTCTAAAGGCGTATCAATTGTTGGCTTACCATGAACGTTTTCAAGAAAATTCATAGTTGTAGTCTTCTGTGCGTTGAAGTCATCAGAGATACTTGCTCCCCAACCTTTATCTGTAGTTAATGCTTCATAAGAACCTGATACAAGAGACGTAAGACCTGTTCCCATGCTCACGATGCCTGTTTCAAGACCATAGCCTGCACTTGCAAAAGCCGAACCAAATGATACATCACCGGCTTCGATTACAGGAGAGCCAGGCTCAACTGAAGGGCCTGCGACTGATGGGGTCGCGCCCTGCCCATGACCGTTTTGTTCACTCAAAGCATCACGCTGATCATCTATAAAATCACGAATTTCAGTATTTGTTCTTTCCATACGCTCTTTAAAGAACTGCTTACCTGATTCTAAACCAACGAAATCACACAAGCTATAAAAGAACGAATTCCATGAATTGAACCAAGCCATTCCTTCTGCCTGCGTATTAAGCAATGACTGCGTGTTATCTAAATCCACAGCGGCTGTATTCAGCGTTTCATTATACCAATCGACGCCTTTATTAACGATACTCTTTGACCCCTTACCATCATTTACAGCAAGATCAACACCAAATGCACCAGCCCCAATAACAGCTGCACCTGTGCCAAGCTTTAAAGCACCCCCTAAAAGGCCTTTACCTGCATTCAGCAACCAAGGTAACGTTTTTCCTAATCCTAACATATCTACTCTTCCTCTCAGTGTTTCTACTTAATTTATTTTATACTCTTTATATAAAGATTTTCTTAAGTAGCGTTAATTTCTATATCAAGTTTACGATAAAAAAAGCTAACTTTGCAAACTTATGTGTATTTTTACATTAAATTCAATAACTTAACCTGTTATGCACTCCTGACCAACAAAACGCCTTAACGGCCAGAGACTTAATATGTATGCATAAGACTTATATAACCATACATATAAATAATATGCAACTTTTTTTTATTTTAGCACTAGACAAGATGCACAGCTTCTTATATAAAACTGCACTACAGATCAGTTATACGATCTGCCCGGGTAGCTCAGTGGTAGAGCAGAGGATTGAAAATCCTCGTGTCGGTAGTTCAATTCTACCTCCGGGCACCACTTCCCCCTTATATATAATGAATATAGTTTGATTGCTTTAAGCGTGCGGCGCTTCTTGCTTACTTGTTTGCTGTTGCTGCGCGCCATCTGCAGCGCCATTAGCGCCATCAAGCGTAGAGAAATGCTTACGCGCCGTATCCACACGCCATTGGTGAATCATAGATTCGGTAACATCGTTACCGCGCACGGATACATTACCCGCCGTTGAAACGCGGAATGATTTACGTCCACGAATATCTACAGCGCCAGCCGAGCTTAATGACGCGCCGCCGCTAACATTGCCAAAGACATCAACGCCAGCTGTCGCATTAATTTTAACTTTACCGTCAATATGGCCAATCACTTTGACTTTACCTGTCGTTCTAATCTCAACATTACCTGTAATATTACCGTTAATCACAATATCTTCATCGCCAGCATCAATCACAACTTTACCTTTGCTATATTTATGCTCAGGCACATCGACCTGCACAGGCTGGCCTTCTGCATTTTGCTGAATTTGCTGCGAATATTTTGTGCTGCGCATACGTCCGTCAATATTACCATTAAGGAAGCCGCCATTACATTTAATGTCCACTTTACCAAATACAGCAACATGCTCTGGTGCTTTATCAGGGTGCGCGACAGCTAAACCTTCAACATCCAAACGCCCATCAAGAGAAAAACCACATTCTTTGTTTAAAAAGCGGCGCCCCTCCACACAGGTCATAATACGAAAATTAGCATTCCCCAGCGCCATGCCTGTATTTTTTATAAGCATTGGTGCCGCGAGATCCGCTACGGCATCGCGCCCACCTTCTGGATAAGTATAAAGACCGCGTGCAGTATGGCTAAAGTCGTTATTCACTTTGCTTTTAGGCTGTTTCGCTTGTGGCGGTGGCTCTGGCGAGAAATCTGCGTCTACGTCTACATCCTCATCCGCATCATCAAATGCGGCTTCTGGTTCATCAACGCGGGACGATTCGCCATCAATCGTATAACCTATGCGTTTTTGTTCGTCAGCGGCCTCAGCGGCTGGCTCTGCTTCTATATATTCGCTTTCTGCCTGTTCATTAACGCTCGTATCTGCCACAGGCGCATCTTGCGAACTTGCCTCTGCCGTGATGTCTTTGATCTCTTGCCCTTTTGGGGCGTAATCGGCGTGGACATCTTGCGGTTTGTTTTTTAAATCCCAGCTATATTTGTGATAGGTCACCATGAAACGGTTTAACAACTGTTGAATTTTTCTAGGGTCGCCTTCGTCTTTTATTTCAAAATTCTGCGCGGATATAATTTGTTCTTCCAAATGCTTATAATAAGCAGAAAGCGCGTTTTCTTCGCCA
>DELD01000003.1:13860-15110 GCA_002354205.1 Micavibrio sp. UBA2705
GCAGAAAGCGCGTTTTCTTCGCCATCAGGCGCAAATTGGCGGCCGACCACCTTATCATTGCTTTTCGTCTTCGCATTGCCTTGCGCCTGTAAAAGTGACGGCTGAGCGCGTAATTGTTCATCATAAACGGCTAATTTTTTGGGGTCCGTCAAGACAAGGCGGTAAATAGAAGCCTTATTGGCAAGGTCAGCAATAAAGCTGCGCGTTTCTTCTTCGCCCCAATCGGAAAAATTTTCTTTAATATGCGGCGGCACTTCAATCGGCGCATTTTTCGTGATCAGCTTATCAAGCTTCACCCCATAAACTGTTTCAAGGTTCTCAAAGGCCTGCGCAATGCGTTTTTTATCGCTTTCAAAATCATCTAACCCCAAAAATAAATAGACATTTTCAAAGTTATTTTTTGCATTTTCGTCGCTCATAGCTGCCTCATACCCAATAATTATTATTCTTCCCTATCATGTATATAGGCAAAACGTTAATTTTTTCTATATTTATGTGAAAAGAACCTGAGCAACGGCCTTTTTCCAGCCGTCTAAAGCCGTGTTGCGCTTTTGGGCATCCATTGACGCGCTATAATGCTTGTCTCTCTGCCATCTGCCGCTCACATCATCAAGGTCGGTATACAAGCCTGCAGATAACCCTGCAAGATACGCCGCACCCAGCGCCGTGGTTTCAGTAATTTTTGGCAATTCAACAGGTTTATCCAATATATCCGCCAAATATTGGCACATGAAACCATTACTGACGAGGCCGCCATCACAGCGAAGCGTTGCAATATCCCCGCCGCTATCAGCTAAGAACGCCGCCATAAGGTCTTGCGTTTGGTAAGCCTGCGCCTCAATTGCCGCGCGCGTGATATGTGCTTTGTTACTTTCACGGCTTAAGCCCAATATCGCGGCTTTGGCATCAGGCTCCCAATATGGCGCGCCTAGCCCCGTAAAGGCCGGTACAAAATACACGCCGTTACTATCCTCAACGGATAGCGCTAAGGCCTCGCTTTCATGCGCCTTAGCAAAGAAGTTCACATTGTCCCGCAGCCACTGCACGGCCGCCCCTGCAATAAATATAGAGCCTTCAAGCGCATAAGTCTTTTGCCCATCTATTTGATATGCAATGGTCGTCAGCAATTTATTTTGCGAGACTTTAAAATCGGCGCCTATATTCATCAGCACAAAGCACCCCGTGCCATAAGTCGACTTCACCATGCCTTTAGTAAAGCAGGCCTGCCCGATAAGCGCAGCCTGCTGATC
>DELD01000003.1:15423-16570 GCA_002354205.1 Micavibrio sp. UBA2705
CCTGCCGCGCCGCCAATCGGCAGGGCTTCGCCCAAATACTCTGCCGCGATCATGCCAAAATCATGAATATTGTCACAAATCTCAGGCAACATTGATTTGGGAATGTTAAATAAATCTAACAATGCCTCGTCCCACTGCCCTGTTTGAATATTCATCAACAGCGTCCGCGAAGCATTGGTTGCATCCGTATAATGGCCCTGCCCTTTGGTTAAATGCCAAATTAAAAAACTTTCCACCGTGCCAAAGGCAAGCTTGCCGGCCTCGGCCTTTGCCCGCGCGCCTTCCACATTATCTAATATCCATGCAATTTTACTGGCGGAAAAATACGGGTCGAGCAGTAAACCGGTTTTCCGCGTAATCGACGCTTCATGCCCTGCATCTTTTAAGGCCTGACATTGCGCCGCCGTCCGGCGATCTTGCCAGACAATAGCATTATATATCGGCGCGCCGGTTTCACGATCCCAAATAATCGTCGTTTCGCGCTGATTGGTTATGCCCGCGACGGCGACTTCATAGCCTTTATCTGCGGCATCCTTAACAGCTTGGCGCATAGCCCATAGCGTATCGTCCCAAATGTCATTAGCATCCTGCTCGACCCAGCCTTTATGCGGATAAAATAAAGTCAGCTCTTTCTGCTCAAGGGCGATGATATCCCCTCCTTGAGAAAACACAATGGCGCGACTGCTTGTTGTGCCTTGATCAATCGAAAGAATTGCTGTTTCGGCCATGGCCCTACTCCCCATAATATTGTGTAATCGCGTTTATGCTTTCACCGTTTTAATATAGTTTTCTAGCGCAATGCGCTGTGCAGCTGTGAAATGCAGTCCTAACTTCGTGCGCCGCCATAATATATCATCGGCAGTCACTGCAAATTCCTCGCGCATTAAATAATCAACTTCCGCTTGATAGAGCCCGCAGCCAAAATTAATACCGCAGCCCCCTTCTGCCTTTAGGGCGACATCAATCAGAATATGGGCGCGGCTGCCATATTGACGCGCCCACCGCTTGGCAAGGGACGCACAGCCATCTTCATCCAACTCAGGGCAAAGCTTTTGAATATGCGGCACTAACTTTGCGCCTTCGACCACGCCATCTAAACCACCAGGGAGAATACTATCCTTCGTCCATGGCGCGCGCGCAGTTAAGC
>DELD01000079.1:0-22835 GCA_002354205.1 Micavibrio sp. UBA2705
TTCGAACTTTTCCTTAGACATTTTATCTTCTCCTTATAAGACTTTATTCTTTTGCGTATTTACGCGTTTAATTTTTCTTTTACTTCTTCAGCTATCGCATTTGGCACAGCTTCATAACGATCAAAGACCATTGTGAATTGCGCACGGCCAGATGACAGTGAACGAAGCGTGTTAATGTAACCAAACATGTTGGCTAGCGGTACCGCAGCTGTAATAACTTTCGCAACACCGCGATCTTCCATTGAAGACACCTGACCACGACGAGAGTTAAGATCGCCAATGATATCACCCATGTAATCTTCAGGCGTAACAACTTCAACCTTCATTAAAGGCTCAAGAAGCTGAGGGCCTGCCGCTGCCATACCTTCTTTGAATGCTGAACGTGCAGCAATTTCAAAGGCCATAACAGAGGAGTCAACATCGTGATACGCGCCATCAACAAGACGTACTTTAAAGTCAATAACTGGGAAACCAGCAATGATACCTGTATCCTTCGCTTGATCAAGACCTTTTTGAACGCCAGGGATGTATTCCTTAGGAACACTACCGCCAACAACTTCACTTTCAAACACAAAACCTTCATCTTGTTCCGCAGGCGAGAACACCAAGTCAATTTTCGCAAACTGACCAGAACCACCTGATTGCTTTTTGTGTGTGTAAGAAATTTCAGCTTCTTTAGTAATCGTCTCACGGTAAGCAACCTGAGGCGCACCAATGTTCGCTTCAACTTTAAACTCACGCTTCATACGGTCAATCAAGATATCCAAGTGAAGCTCACCCATACCCTTCATGATTGTCTGGCCACTTTCGTGATCAACAGAAACCTGGAAAGACGGATCTTCAGCAGACAGACGCTGAAGCGCTTGTGACATTTTCTCTTGGTCAGCTTTTGTTTTTGGCTCAACCGCAATCTCAATCACCGGCTCAGGGAAAATCATACGCTCAAGAACAACAGGATGCTCTTTCACACATAAAGTGTCACCAGTAGTTGAATCTTTCAAACCAACAAGCGCAACAATATCACCCGCATGTGCCTCTTTGATCTCTTCACGAGAGTTTGAATGCATAAGAAGCATACGACCAATACGCTCACGCTTACCTTTAACTGTGTTCTCAACATACGAACCAGCCTCTAGTGTACCTGAGTAAATACGGGCAAACGTTAATGAACCAACAAAAGGGTCATTCATGATTTTGAATGCAAGAGCAGAAAATGGCGCGTCATCTTTTGGTTCGCGGTTTTCAGGCTCATCAGAGTCAACCTTATTACCTTTAATCGCGCCAACATCTAGCGGGCTAGGAAGGAAGTCAACAACCGCATCAAGCAATGGCTGAACACCTTTGTTTTTAAACGCCGTACCACAAAGAACAGGCACCCAAGTGTTGCTCAATGTTGCTTTACGGATACACGCCTTCAAAGTCGCCATATCAGGCTCTGTGCCCTCAAGGTAAGCTTCCATTGCGGCCTCATCTTGCTCAACAGCATGCTCAACAAGCAACTCACGGTACTCAGCAGCTTTATCAGCAAGCTCAGCCGGAATCTCTTCTTCACGGAATGTCGCACCAAGTGTTTCAGCATCCCAAATGATAGCCTTCATTTTCACGAGGTCAATCAGACCTAAGTAATCATTCTCAGCACCAATAGGAAGCTGAACAGGAACCGGCGTCGCGCCAAAACGCTCCTTGATCATTTTAAGACAGTTATAGAAGTCCGCACCAATTTTATCCATTTTATTAACAAAGATGATACGCGGAACGCCGTACTTGTCAGCTTGACGCCACACAGTTTCAGTCTGTGGCTCAACACCAGCATTTGCATCAAGAACAGTTACCGCACCATCAAGCACGCGCAATGAACGCTCAACTTCAATTGTAAAATCAACGTGTCCAGGAGTATCAATGATGTTAAAGCGGAGCTTTTTACCAGCAGCCACACCATCAGCAGGACCATCCCAGTATGTTGTTGTCGCAGCTGAAGTAATCGTGATACCACGCTCCTGCTCTTGCTCCATCCAGTCCATAGTGGCTGCGCCATCATGCACTTCACCAATTTTGTGTGACTTACCTGTATAGTAAAGAATACGCTCAGTTGTCGTAGTCTTACCCGCATCAATATGCGCCATGATACCAAAGTTACGGTAATGCTCTATTGGGGTTACGCGTGTCATATTTTTAAATCCTTAAAGTCTTATAACTTGTCCATATTTTAGCCCGCTTAAAACTAAACGGGCTAAATAATTCCTACCAACGGTAATGCGCAAACGCCTTGTTTGCCTCTGCCATTTTATGCGTATCGTCACGCTTTTTAGTGGCTGTGCCGCGCTCATTTGCAGCATCAAGAAGCTCACCAGCAAGACGCTGCGTCATTGTGTTTTCGCTACGCTTACGCGCTGCGTCAATCAACCAACGAATTGAAAGCGCCTGTGCGCGCTCAGCGCGAACCTCAACAGGAACCTGATAAGTAGCACCACCAACACGGCGAGAGCGAACCTCAAGGTGCGGGCGCACTTTTTTCAACGCTTTGCGAAAAACCAAAAGGCCTTTACCACCAGCAAGATCTGAAACTTCCGCTTCCGCAGCTTCTTCAGCAAGCTCAACGTTATCTGATTTCGCATCTAAAATCTCAAGCGCACCGTAAACGATACCTTCAGCTGTTGATTTCTTACCATCAAGCATCAAGTTATTGATGAATTTTGATAAAATTAAATCACCAAATCTTGGATCTGGTAGTATTTCACGTTTTTCTGCTCTATGACGACGAGACATATTTTAAATCCTCTTAAATTCTTTATTTCGGACGCTTCGCACCGTAACGAGAACGGGCTTGCTTACGATCTTTAACACCTTGCGTATCCAATGCACCACGAACAATCGTGTAACGCACACCCGGCAAATCTTTAATACGACCGCCACGAACAAGAACAACCGAGTGCTCTTGAAGGTTGTGACCTTCACCTGGGATATAACAAATAACCTCAAAACCTGTTGTCAAACGAACCTTCGCAACTTTACGCAAAGCAGAGTTTGGCTTTTTAGGAGTTGTTGTATAAACACGCGTACAAACGCCACGACGCTGAGGACAACGCTTCAATGCACGTGTTTTTTTAGCCTTCATGGCTTTTTTACCGCCGACTGCGCGCGGCTTACGAATCAATTGTTGAATAGTTGGCATACGACCAAACCTCTTTTTCTTCACTACAGTTCATTATTCAGGATGAGAAGCTTAATGCAGGAAGAAGAGACGCCAACATAGTGTGACTTATATCTTAATCCGCAGAGCATCTAGCCGCCCAAAACAAAACCGGCACCTTAATAAGCAATTCTTTCAAACAACCTTTAGGAGCCGGGCCAGATGTTGCGCTTAACTTCTCCAGTAAAAATATTTTTCACCTTCAAGGAAATTAAGAACAACGAACTGCGTTTAGACCAATAAATTCATCACCAAAGTCAGTAACGGTAAGGTCTACAGCCAGCCCATCCTTTTAATATGTGCGCGGAATATACGCAGTGGCCAAACATTTGTCAACTACTAATATGTTTTTTTCACATTTTAGAGTCATTTCATATGGTTAGTGCCAAAAACACTCTATTTTGCATTTATATCTCCCAGTCTTTCCTTGCACCGATGATAAGAGTAGCGCATCATTATATATATAGACTCTATATATAGGATATAAACATTGCCTGACATTTTCTCCAAAGACTTCGCCGCACCGACCGAACAAGAAATCCTCGACTTTATACGCTATTTTGGCGGCCCCGCAACAAAACGTGATGTCTGTAAGGGCTTTGGCGTTACAGGAGATGACCGCATTGATGTTAAAAAAGCGCTTAAAGCCCTAGAGAGCAAAAATCTGATCTCTAAGCAAGGGGGCGCATATGCTATCCCCGACACGCTTCCTGTTGTCACAACAATCGAAATATCTGAAATTGATATAGATGGCGACGAAATTGCTTTTCCTATCAAATGGGACGAAGAACTGCAGGGCCCCACCCCGCGCATTGAAGTGCGCCCAAACAAACACGGCCACCCGACATTAAAAGAAGGTGACCAAGCGCTTGCCCGCCTCAACAAGCTATCAGACACTTTATATGAAGCGCGCATTATAAAAATGATCGATTCCCGCGCCGAACGGATCATGGGCATTGTTGAAAATCACAAAGACGGCATTGTCGTTAAACCTGTTGAGAAGAAAGCCCGCGACCTCTACCTCGTTAGCGGGAAAGATATGCGCGACGCGCAAATTGGCGATATCGTACTGGCTGACCCGCTGCCAGCACGCGGCGTACGCCACAAGAAATGTAAAATCGTAGACGTTCTTGGCAATGAGGGTGACACCAATATTTTCAGCCTGATTTCCGCCCATGAGCATAATTTATCCCTCACCTTCCCTGACGCAGTAATGGAAGCAACAGAAGATATGAAAGTGCCGCCGCTTAAAGGCCGCACAGATTTACGTGACTACCCTTTAGTCACTATTGATGGCGCAGATGCACGCGATTTTGACGATGCCGTCTTTGCCGAGCCTGACCCCGACCAAGGGCGCAACCCTAATGGCTACCACCTCATCGTCGCCATTGCCGACGTGGCTTATTATGTGGAACATAACAAAGCCCTCGATAAGGAAGCACTAAAACGTTCTAACTCCACTTACTTCCCTGACCGCGTCATTCCGATGCTCCCAGAGCGCCTATCTAATGATTTATGTTCGCTGCGCCCAAAAGAAGATCGCGCCTGCATGGCTGTGCACTTATATATAGACGCGCATGGCAAGCTAGTGAAATATAATTTTGTGCGCGGCCTGATGAAGTCTATTGCGCGCCTTACCTACGAACAAGTACAGGCCGCAAAAGACGGGCTGAAAGACGACACAACATCCATGTTGATGGATGAGGTGATCAATCCGCTTTACGCTGCATTCGATATTCTTAAGGCCGCACGCGAAAGGCGCGGGGCGCTTGACCTTGAATTGCCTGAGCGTCAAATCATGATTGATGATAAAGGCCGCATGAGCGGCGTGCAGCGTAGATCACGCCTTGATGCCCACATGTTGATTGAGGAGTTCATGGTACTGGCTAACGTTGCCTCCGCCCTCGCCCTCGATAAAGGCAAGACACCGGGGTTATACCGCGTTCACGACATGCCCAAGCAAGAAAAGCTTGACAATGCCCGCAACTTCCTAGAGGGCTTTAACCTATCACTTCCTAAGGGCAACAAGCCCACGCCAGGTAATTTGAACCAAATCCTGCACAAAGCTAATGATATGGAATTTGCGCCGCTTATTCACCAAACAATATTGCGCACCCAATCGCAGGCCATATACTCACCGCAGAATATTGGGCATTTTGGCTTGGCGCTCAGCCATTACACGCATTTTACATCTCCTATCCGCCGCTATGCCGATTTAATCGTCCACCGCGCGCTTATTCGCGAGTTTAACCTTGGCGGCGGCGGCCTTAAAGATGAAGAAAAAGTTCGCCTTGAAGAAATTGCGGATATTATATCGACCAATGAACGCAAATCAATGAGCGCAGAATATTCGACCATTGACCGCTTTGTTGCCAAGTATATGGAAGATAAAGTCGGCGCTGAATTTGAAGGGCGCATTAGCGGCCTCTCGCGCTTTGGCTTATTCGTTGCTTTAAATGAAAGCGGTGCAGACGGCATTGTACCTATTCGCACCCTACCAGATGACTTCTATATACATGACGAAGAACAGCACGCCTTAATAGGCCGCAAATCACGGCGCACATATCGCATGGGCGCAGCCATAACTGTACGCTTAAAAGAAGCGCATGGCATGAGCGGCTCAACGGTATTTGAAGTGGTCGGCCTTGACGGCGCGGACATCCCTGGGTTTAAAATGAAGCGCAGCAGCCCACAAGGCTACAAGAAAGGCAAAGGTAACTTTAAGGGCGGCAAGAAGTCTGGCGGGAAGCCTGATGACAGCAAAAGCAAAGCAGATAGTGGCTTTCGCAAGAAACAGAAGAAAAAGAAAACCACACCGAAGCACAAGCGCAATAAGAATAAGCCGCACCCGTAAAGCCTGTTTTAACAATCTAATCAGGGGCGTTAAACTCTAGGCGCGCTGGCTTTTCCGCTGCAAACATATTCACCCAATCATACGGGTGCATATTACGCGGCAAGCCATACCCCCAAGGACCAAGGCGCGTACTGTATTTCTGCGCATGGAGCAAACCGGACTGGCTTTGACGATCCATTTCAAAATCAACAACACCGCTCCACAGCACTTCTGTGCGCGCTGCGTCATTAAACACGGTCAGAATATGACCGCTTTGCAGGGGGTTTAGGCCGTCATAGCCTTCCTTGCCATCTTCATGGATACTCCATAATGTGCCCTCTAAGCCTGATTCATAAAAAGGCATTAACTTGCCCTCAATCACGGTTTTCTTGTTTTCTTGTGTCATGATATATTCTCCCTATAGGCGCTATATTAAGCATATCAAAGAAAAAATCAATCTACAGCATGCAGCAAAGGTGAAAAACTTTCTTGACAACGTTTTAAAAATGGCTATTGTGCGCATCTGAATTATTTATTCGCCTACGGGTCAACTGTGCGCGATATACAACGAATAAGAAACCTAAAGTTAAGTAGAAAAGGTAAGAACCATGGCAAAAAAAGGCGCAGTTGAAAAGATCCGTCTTGTAAGCACAGGAACAAATGCTAAAGGCAATCCTACAGGCTTCACATATTATATTAAGAAAAACGTTCGTAACATTACAGAAAAAATGAAATTCCGTAAATACGATCCACGCGCTTTGAACACAGAAACAGGCAAGCCTGGTATGCATGTTGAGTTCGTAGAAAAGAAAATGCCACCTTCTAAAAAGAACTAAGCTATTTCTACAAAGAATTTTTAAAAAGCGCTCACTATATGGGGCGCTTTTTTGCTATAAGAAGTTTTCTGAATAATACGAATATAAGGAAGAGTATCTTAATCATGCGCCATATCTTTATTCTTCGCCACTGCGAATATGACGACCGCTCTGGTGCGGGCCCTAATTTTGATTGTCACCTTTCGCCCGAAGGTCAAAGCCACGCCGCCGCCATTGGGCAGACGATGCAAGATAATAACATTCAACCTGATTTAATTTATTGTTCTGGCGCAGTGCGCACGCGCGAAACGCTTGATGCCCTGCTGCAAAGCATAGATAGACCTGAAATCATTTATAATGATGAGATTTACGGCTGTATGCCCGGTGAGTTACTCGCACTGATCCAAGATAGCGGTGAACAATATAAAAACATTATGATTGTCGGCCACAACCCTGCAATGCATGGCATAGTCCAGATACTTGGGCAAAATAGCGAAGCGAGATATTTAAAAGAAATTGCCTATTATTATGGCGCAGGCACATTATGCAGCTTTACATGCAACACCGCCCATTGGGCTGAGGCCAACCCCGCCAATTGCGCGATTACCGCACTATATGCATAGTAAAAGGTTTACGGCTGAGGCCAAAGCCATCCGCTTTCCCCGCAGATAAAATATACAGCGCAAAAACCAGCAGCACCCTCCATAATGTCGAGAAAATTACTCTTGATCTACCGCCCCATAAATGAAAAACTATAGCCCCTATTTTAATATCAAGGAGGTTACGATGTTCTCGCGTTTTAGATTTTTCACATTACTACTTTTATCCCTGTCATGCGCAGGTCTTTCAGCGCAGGCCGCAGAGTACAGCAATGCAGATTTAGGTGTTTTCTTCACCCACCCCGATAATGTGGTACAGAATGCGCCCATGAGCGCTGATCCCCTCAAAATCCCATTCACCTACGGCAAGCCACCGATGAGCGTTTATGTCCTTCTAAAAGACACTGGCGTTAAAGGTAGCCTAGAGGACTTTATACGCCGCGAACATGCAGAACAAAAAGCTGGGGGCTATAGCACCAGCGTAGAAGAGCATCCATATACTTTACCCAGCGGGCAGCACACGGTTGAAATCATTCGCAAAACACCTTACGGCACAACTTATTACCTGCCATTTTCAACGCCGCGGACAGGCCAAGTCATGGCATTATGGCTGATGACAAACAGCGACGCTGATCCAAACGGTGAGGCCCTCAAAGCTTACAACCAAATGAAAGCAACATTAAACGTTGCGAAATAAGCTTGTGCACAGACAGGCAGATAGCAAAAGGGCGCTTTAATAAAGCGCCCTTTTATATTCATTGTACTATTTATACGCCACTAAGCCTTCGGCACGCCGAAGCCATGCCATAGCGGCCCCTGCTTTTTCTCTGCGCTGCGTTTATCTAGCGCAACATCAGAGCTTAGCTTTAACTCTGCGATTTGCGCACCGCACGCGTCCTTAACAGTAAATATTGATTGGTGATTTTCAGGATAAGCGCCGCGGCGTGCATAGGTCTCGACATAGCGCGCGACATCCTCAAAAAGCTGATCACAAAATGTATAGAAATTATCTGAACCGCCACCAAGGTCTACGCGGCGCTGTTTAATATATGCCGCCATAGGATCTGATGACGCGCCCGTCACTATAAATCCGCCATTCGCTTCGACGCCAACGGTGATGTCGTGTTCTTGCTTAACATAGCTTGCCGCGCCGAATCTGCCAAAGCTGCGCGTTAACACGCCTTTATTCGTATTATTACTCATGGTGATCTTCCCTATTCTGTTCATCTTTGTTTAAGATGGTCTTTATTATTATTTTCTCCTGTTTTTAGCGCAGTTAATTGGGAAAATCAAGCCATGTGCTTTGCTGCGCCGCAATGCTTAAAGGACGTAGCCCTACGCCCAAGCCCTTCGCAATATGAAAAACCTTGATTTTTCATGCATACTCCCTTATATAAAAACCATGAACTCGCTCGGTATAGATAAAAAACCAGAAGATACACGCGTTGTTGTTGCCATGTCAGGTGGTGTCGACAGCTCGGTCACGGCTGCGTTATTGCATGAGCAAGGCTATGACGTTATTGGCATCACCTTACAGCTTTATGACCACGGCGCGGCCATTGAACGTAAGGGCGCGTGCTGCGCAGGGCAAGATATTTACGATGCCCGCCGCATTGCAGAAACCCTCGGCTTCCCCCATTACGTTTTGGATTACGAAAGCAAGTTTAAGCAAGCCGTAATTGATGATTTTGTCGATAGTTACATGAAAGGCGAAACGCCGATACCCTGCGTGCGCTGTAACCAAACCGTAAAATTCCGCGACTTGTTAGAAGCCGCGATAGATTTGGATGCAGATTGCATGGCAACAGGCCATTACGTACAGCAAATTAAGAATGAGCAAACCGGACAATCCGAACTGCACCGCGCCGTCGATAATGGTAAAGACCAAAGCTATTTCCTTTTTGCGACGACACAAGAACAGCTTGAATTTCTGCGCTTCCCGCTTGGCGGCTGGACAAAAGATATTACACGCCAGCACGCAGAGCGCTTTGGGCTGATTAACGCCGACAAACCCGACAGTCAGGATATATGCTTCGTTCCCAATGGTGATTACGCAAGTATCGTTAAAAAAATTAAGCCCGAAGCTGAAAAGTCGGGCGACATTGTCGACCTTGAAGGCAATGTCATCGGCGCACATGAAGGCATTATTCACTATACAATCGGGCAGCGACGCGGCCTTGGTATTGGCGGCGGCGTGAATAATGACAATTCACCATTTTATGTCGTGCGCGTTGATGCGCAGCATAACCAAGTCATTGTCGGCCCAAAAGAAGCCCTTGCCCGTGACATTGTGCATATCGGCAATGCGAACTGGCTTGGCGTGCAGGCAGGCGAGAGCATAAGCGTAGAGGCTAAATTGCGTTCAGTATCGCGCCCCATGGCGGCGCAGCTTACCGTCAACGATGATGGCACAGCCTTTCTTACACTAGAAGACCCACAATACGGCATTGCCCCAGGACAGGCCGCCGTATGCTATATTGGAAACCGCGTTATAGGCGGTGGATGGATTTCAGGCACAGAAAATTCAAAAATTCAGCTTGCCGCGTAAATTACCCCTTGACAATATACGCTGTTCGCGGCATAAAACTGCAACCGGATAGGAAACATCCTATCACCGTAAAAATGTGGCGGAGTAGCTCAGGTGGTTAGAGCAGTGGAATCATAATCCATGTGTCGGGGGTTCGAGTCCCTCTTCCGCTACCATTTTCCTTTATTTTCATTTATCATTATCTGTAAATTTGTAAGGCGCAGCCCACGCTTTCGCGTGTTTTAGGCCACCCCAAACACCCACCAGCCCCTTGTAAACAAATCACTTTTAGCCGCTTATTACATTTATATGCAATTTTATGCATAAGTAATAATATGTTAAGTTTTGTCGGGCATACTGATAAGCGTGTGTGGGGTAGCGCTTTTATCTTAAGCCATCCTCCAAAATGAAAATTTTAGTTTATTAAGGGTTGTCACGATGAGTGATTATGACAGCTTTGAGAGCGGCGCTGAGAGTGAACTTGGCGCGTTTGAAGAGGCGCTTGAGGTTAGCGGTTACGATGCAGTAACCACAACACAAGACGGTATGCGACAAGACGAATTCTTAAAAGAATCCGGCATGGCGATTGATACCGTTGGTGACGCGAAAAAAGTCGAAGAAAAGCGCGAAAAAAGAGAAAAGAATTCTGAGTCGGGCATCGCGGCAGCCTTTGAAGCGGCGCGCCATCATGTGGACAACCATAAATATGAAATAAAATTTGATGGTAAAGACTATGAAATTTCACATGGCGACTTAAAGAAAGCCGTATCAAAAGAACATGAACGTTTACAGCAAAAATCAAAAACTGAGAAAGACCCAAAGAAAAAAGCACAGCTTCAACAAGACATGCAATTCATGCACAGAATCATGCAGCAAATGCAAGAAGGCCCATTAAACGCACAACAGCAGCAAGAGCTTAGCGAATATATTGAACGTAATCCACATATGATCAGTAGCTTCGAATTACAGCAAGCCAACACAGATATACGCCAGACTGCCGCAGAATCGCTGCACAACAGCCAAAGCCTTCTCCTTCCAAGGGAGGACAGACTAGATATTTGCGAAGATTTCAGTCTTGTTGCGCCACCAGAGGGCACTGAAGAATACCTAGGCACAGCAATCATGACACAAAACAACCACAATCAAGCTTGTAACTCTAATTTGGAAGATAAAAATCCAGAAACAATCCTTACCGCAAACAATGTGCGCGCTTCAGCAACGATCGTAAATGACTTTACTTAAGAGCAGCGACAAAGCCTGGCGCATTCTTATCTTCATAGTTTATATACTCACCATGCGTGCTTACTTTTGTAAGAACAGTCGCGTTATTATTCGTGTTCGTCGTTAGCACATAAGTTTTATTATTTCCACTTAGCAAGGTCTTGATATTACCGTCGCTATCAAGTGCTTGCCATTGCAGGTCAAACCCATTAGCAGTAAGTTTTGCACTTAAGCTGTTAAAGCTCCCACAGACTCCTTCAAACCGGTACGGTGTTTGGTCACAATGTCTTTTTGTGATTTCCCCGTCAAATACAACCTGATTGAACGTACCTGCAGTGCCAAAAGATAAATTAGTGACTTTATCGATAACACATAATTTACCATCCTGTTTGTCACTCAACAAATACCCCTCATCTAAAAGGTAGTTATAATAAAAAACTTCATTATACTTGCCATCTTTAGGGGACTGCATTACAAGTTGCGTCCCCTTGAGGAATGCACCAGAATTTATAGAGACTGCTGTAATATAGTCGCTATCATCTGGAACGCAACCCTTTTGCCCCTGATACTCCGCGACTTCAAAATTTGCAGGAAAAGCAGGTAAAGGCAAGTCGTTCTGTGCGTGTGCGTTGAAGGACAGGCCAAGCGCCAACAGCCCAGCAGTTAAGAAAGTCCCCACAGATTTTGCCGCTTTCATGAATTCTTTACGCATAGTATATTCCCCAAATCTTCATTTTTCGATGCCGTATCCTATAGCAAAGTTCATAAAAAATCAAGGATTATTTTTATGGAAAACACTGAATAGACAAAGCTTACCTTGGGAAAAACACAATTTGGTGAGCCTTGCCTATTTTTTTTCGTTTATTTTGTAGATAAAAATTGGAATGTTTACGACGCCTGCAACATCTTCGCGTGCGATAGCCGTCCATTCAGGAATCGGGAAAGAGCAAGATATAATCAGCGCACCCGGTTTTAAAGTTTCAAAGACAGGGCGCAGCTCTTTGAGCGTTTCGGGGTGTAGGTAACAATAGATAATATCTTGGTCTGAGATATCCGCATCAAAAATATTCTGACGGCGCACCCTGACCCGCTTGCCTTTTAATGCTGTACGCAACTTGGCGAAGCGATATGGCCATGGTGATATTTCATAGCCTGTAATGGTCGCTTTTTTATAAACGCGCGCAAGGCTGAGCATCACCCCGCCCCAGCCGCAACCAAGGTCGATAATTTTATATGGGGCGCTGGCATCAGTGTGTTTCAAGGCGAGTTTTAAGGCGCGGCGCTTAACATGGGGCAGTACAGGGACTGGCGGCACGCGCGCTTTACGTTCATGCCACAAACATGAACAGGCAAGGTAGATTGCAAAAAGAATAAAGGCTGAGCATATAAATTCGATGATAAGCATGAAATCCCAATGGTTGCTTTTGATATGCGTGCATTTTTAAGCAGTCTACGCGAAATGCGCGCAAAAAAAAAGGGAGGCTTTCTGCCTCCCAAGGGATTTTCTTATCATTTATGGCTTTGGTCTCCTTAAATTCTAGGATGCCATTATTTGATTTTGTGTGACACACATAGTTTCGAGGGGGCGTTCGTTATCGATGCGTGTCACACATCCGGTTCTTTCTTTTTCAATGAGGGTAATCAAATTATTGTTAGGATCTTTCATCATAAAATAATTCTGACCGCAGCTGGCTGTTGCAAGCTCGCTCGCGATATCAACGCCCTCATAATAGAAATGTTCATATGATTTTTGTATGTCATCTACGGGGAAATTCAACATCAACCCGGATGTTACATTTCTAAACCCTTCAGGCAATGACGCATGGTTTACGTCAATAATGGCGATTTGCGATTTCGTATCATCGCCACGCTGCATAATAATATGGTCTTCTGTTTCAAAAACAGGAACAAAGTCAAAATAATCTTCATAGAAGTTCACTGTCTTCACAACTTTGTCAGTACAAATCACTGTATGTAATGGATGTATATTCATGTTTCTTCCCTCGCGCCGTTGTTGTAATCATCTTTAATAAATCGTTTTAAAAAATGCACATAACGACATATTCATAAATATAAGGCCTAAAATTTAAAGGCTACCTGTCGGTATGTAAGTTTAGAATATCACCCTTCACTTGCATTTGTAAAGAAAAAAGTTTACGTATATAGACCAGATAGTTCGAACACCACCTAAAGAATAGGAACAGGGAATAATGAGTAAGCACAAGGGCTCGAACAAAGAAATGGCCGATAATACGCGCCAGAAATTTATTGATAAAGCCCATGACCGTTTCATAACAGAGGGCTATGTTGCGACATCAACCAATGACATTGTCCGCGATGCTGAAATGGCACGTGGCGCGTTATATCATCATTTTAAGAACAAAGAAGAGCTTTTTGCCGCTGTTGTTGCCGATAAAATAAAATCAATGTCCGCCCTGATGGATGCAGGCCTTAAAAAACGCGTTTGCTGCGGTGTAGACGACCCGCAAGAAGATTTTTTAAGTACATTGGATCTGATTGTTGATTTATTTAAAGACCCCGCATATCGCCGCATCATTGTTATTGAATCCCTTGTCGCCCTCCCCCACGCGATACGCCGCCAAACCATGCAGGATTATTACCGCCCCATATGCTTGAACTTCCTTGAGCGTATCAATATGACAAAATCAGCGCCAGAATCCGTGATTAACGCCTTTATTATTGGCCTGATTGGATTTCTTGCCGAAAGCGTACGCAGCTTTGAATACACGATGAGCGAAGAAGAAAGCACAGCACAGGCAGAGAGTATTAAGGCAGCCTTACGCTTAATTCTTATTCCCTTTATCACACAATACCGTAAATAAGCACTAGCATTTCATAAACGAACCTCCTAAATTAACCGGAGTTAGATTACGCGCGCCCAGCGCCGCAGCCGATAAGAATAGAGTATGTAAATGCAGGTTTTTAACGATTATCACGCCCTTCCCGAAGACATCAAAGGCAGCACCGTTGTCATTGGTAATTTTGATGGCTTACATATCGGGCACCGTATGCTTATCGAGCTTGCACGCAAGAAATCCAAAGAAGCCGAAAGCAAATTACTGATTTTAACGTTCAACCCGCACCCACGGCGCTACTTCATGCCTGACGCGCCGCCATTTTTGTTGACGCCTGATAAACAGCATCAAGAACTGCTTGCGGGTACGCAGGCTGATTATGCACTGTATTTGAACTTTGACCAAGACCTTGCCCATTTAACGGCAGATGGCTTTATGGATGAGATTTTAAAGGGCGCATTAGGCGCAAAGCAAATTGTCATTGGTGATGATTTTTGTTTTGGCAAAGGGCGCACTGGCAATATTGATACATTACGTCAAGCTGGTTTTCACGTTACAGCATTGAGTAAAATGGCCGACCATGCGGGGCGGCGTTATTCATCGAGCCGTATCCGCGATGCAATTAGCGGCGGCGACATGCATAAAGCCGAACAAATTATGGGACGGCCCTTTGAAATACGCGGCAAAGTTATTCATGGCGACAAACGCGGACGCGAGCTTGGCTACCCTACGGCAAATATTCGCCTTGGTGATTATATTCACCCCGCCTATGGCGTCTATGCCTGCAAAGTCAAAATCCCTGGGGAATCTGAATGGCGCATTGCTGCAACGAATATTGGTATTCGTCCGATGTTTGAAAGCCCTGAAGCTTTGATCGAAGCTTACATTTTGGATTTTGATGGTGATTTATATGATCAGGAACTGCGCATTCGACCTTTACGCAAAATTCGCAATGAAATGAAATTTGAATCACTCGAAGAGCTTATCGCGCAGATTAAGCAAGATTGTGAAAAAGTCGAAGACCTCACCAAAGACATTACAACGCATCATAGCGCATCATAGAAAGCCACTCACACCGTGGATATATTCATTTCACTTTTCGTCCAAATCATCCCGTTACTGATGCTGATTGCTATTGGTTATATTGCGGGCAAAAAGCTTGAAGTCAACATGCATTCCATGAGCATGCTGTCCTTATATATATTAGTGCCTTTTGTGATTGCTGTGTCCTTAATGCAAATTGAATTAAAGCCAAGCTATTTAGCTGTTCCTATCTGTTTGGTGTTTGTCTGTGCGGCACTCTGTCATATTGCCAATTTCCTTGGCAAACGTTTCTTAAATAAAGAATACCGTCCTGTAATGCCGCTCCTTGGCGGCACGGCGAATACTGGATATTTCGGCATACCGCTTGTAACAACCCTATTGGGGCCAAGCGCGATTGGTGTTTATATGCTATTTAACATGGCTTTTGCGGTAACTGAGGTCACCACATCCTATTACCTCTCCAACCGCGCAAATATGGACATTAAAGAAAGTATCAAGCGCGTTTTAAAACTACCGCCACTTTATGGCATTATAGCAGGCTTTGTGCTTAACATTACCAATGTCACCTTACCTGATGTTGTCTATACATATTGGACGCATGCGACGGGCGCATTTATTATTATTGGTATGATGTTAATTGGCGTTGGCATCTCGCAATTAAAAGGCCTTGAAATTAATCTTCGGTTTACAGGATTATGTTTCTTTCATAAATATCTGATCTGGCCGCTCCTCTTCACGATGCTCATTATGCTAGACAAGAACATTACCCTTCTGCTTGATAGTGACGCGCATCTCATGCTGTTCTTATTGGGTATATGCCCGCTACCTGCGAATGCCGTGGCCTATGCCACCCAATTAAAGCTTCCTGCCGAAGAAACCGCCGTTGCTATTTTGCTCAGCACCATATTCGCGCTGATTTATGTGCCCGCCGCCATTGGCCTATATTTTATGTTCATCGCCGCCTAAAAAAGCTTTGACATAACCGCGGCACTATGCTTTAAACACCCTTATACATAATAGATAAGAATTTTATCAGGATAATATTAGGGGTCCCCATGAATTTAGATTTCTGGAATACGCAAAGCGATATCGAATTAAAAGTCACACAGCTGAGCACCAACACCACTTCGTTTAACATGCCGCGCAATGTATCCATCATTGAACAAGGCATTATCGCCGCTGGTAATAATAACAGCGACCTGCTGCTTACTGATGAAATGAACATTGTGGCTTACGACTCTGGTGATGATTTCCAACATTCTGACAACGCAACCATTTATGAGCGCCTCAACTATTTAGCGCAGCGCGCTTATGAAGCGAACCCAAACATGCTGGTGACCGTTGGTAACCCATGGCGCGTTAATTTAGACAGCCTTGGCGTGAATTTGAAAGACATGGCGGCGCGCGTTGCTGACCCTGCGCAGCTTTTAAAAGACCCTTTAGTAAACAGACACGGCCTCCCCTTTAACGTGATGACCGTTTTAGGCGGTGGACGCATTTTATCGATGAGCGCCAAAACCAATCTGTTTAATGATGAACGCGGCTATGAAAAGCGCTTCTTCCCAGAATGGGCGACAAGCTCCCCAGTGATTAAAGCATTAGAAGGCAATTTCGGCACAATTAATCTCTCACTTACTGGTGATGGTCAAAACAAGATTCCGTTTGGTCAGCCGATTATTCACGTCAAAGACCCACGCAGCGATGCGCGTTATAATTTTGGTCAGCTTATCTGTGAAATGAAATGGGTCGCTTCGCAATATGACGAAATGTTTGACAATGATGATCATTATCAAACATTTAACCCACTGCCCGCTTATGCACGCCATTTAGGCAGCAAAGACGGTCTTGTGATGGCGATTGCCAATGCGAGCCCTCCTGCGCGTGGCAAAATCCTCAAACACGCCCATCTGACGAAGCTCGCCTCGCAGTTTGCAGGGGTGGTTTATGATACTGATGGCCTTGGCACTAGCGGTTCAACATTTGCCCAAATGGGACACCGATTAACGGCAAAAGATGGCCGCCTGATGCATAGCGGTTCGCGCCTAGATTTTCTTGAAAGCGCACGTTCCACAACAATCACAAAATTTAAATCAGCACCAAAAAGCACCGAAGCTAAAGCGCATGTCGTGCTTGAACGCAAGCTCACCGACCACTTTAATCAAGCTGGTCAGCCAGATAATCTATTCATGGCATTTGAACCTGCGAACCAAGATAGCTCATGGGATAAACGCGATGTTGCAGGGCGTTTCGAAGAAGAAGAAATCCGCATGTTTGCGCTATGGACTTATGATTACATGGCGAAAACCAAGCAAAATGGTGTGGTGCAAGCCCTTAGCGGCGGCAAGGATTCTGCCTTTAACTTGATTATTGCCGTCAGCGCAATGCGCGCAGCTATTGCTCAAAAAGGCATAGAATCTGTGATGGATGACTTCTCTCACCTGAGCTACAAAGATGAGATTATCGCCCTCGCCAATGAAAAGGGCGAAGAAGAAGCAACAAATGCGCTGATCAAACGTTTTGCCACTGGCGTGACTATGCCAACGAATAACAGTTCAAAAGAAACCCGCAAAGCCGCCAAAGATTTGGCTGATGGCCTTGGCGTGACATTCCACGAACATAATGTGCAAGATTTAGTCAATTATTACGCGCTCCTATATGCCGTGAAAGACACCACAAAATTAAGCGGTAGACAGCGCGCCAAAGTGCAAAAAGAAGTCGCAGATTACTTAAACCAGAGTAAAGACAGCATTAGCGAAGAAAAGCTTGCACAAAAGGCGGCGGCAATTAAGAAGAAATTCCCTGTGGTTGATAAGCTGATTACAGCGGCGAAGGATAGCGATATTGTCGCTTACGAAAACATTCAAGCCCGCGCGCGTCAGGTCTTTATCATGATGTATGCGAATACTGAAAGTAAAATGGCGCTTGCTAACCCAAACCTTGATGAAGCTCTTAATGCCTACGCCACATTTGGCGGCGACTTACACAGCGGTACGATTAACATTAATGCCGGTGAATATAAGCATGACCAGATAAATCTAATGCTGCACATGATGAAAAACGGTGTACATAAAGTAATCGCGCCGATGACATTCTTAGCAACAACGCTTGAACAAATCGCGACAGCTGAATTGCAGCCACGCGGCAAAAAAGGCGAATTGCTGCAAACTGATGAAGGCGCAATGGAAGCAAGCTCCGCGCAGATCAAAGCCTTTAGTGAATGGATGTTTAAATATAAAGCAGACACACAAGGCGGCAGCCGCCGTTTAAATGTCGAGGAGGTTTACCTACAAGCACGTAATAGCGAGCTATTTGAAGGCCACGATGTGAACAGCCTATACAGCACGATGCGTATGCGTTACGCGAAATGGAATGGCGGCCCTGCGCAGCCAAAAGTTTACGCAGGCCCTATCGCACCGACAACAGGCAATAACGTTGATAAGCAAACCTCACTGCGCACACCGAATATCAGCGCGGCTAACCGTGATGAACTTACAATGCTCGGCGTAAAATTAATGTTCAAATACGCCAAAGACGAAGGCACATTCTGGGCGAATGATCCTGCGATTTACGAGCTGATGGAACATAATGCGCTTTATAACGAAGCCTTCATCAACAGCTTTGATAAAGCGCTGCAAGGCAAATCAGCATTGCGTTTTGATGTTAAGGCGCTGTATGAAAGCGTCAAAGATAATGGCCCGCAGCAATTCTTTAAAGAAACGCTAAAAGCCAAGCCAAAAGATGCCGCGCATTTAAACCAAAGCCTGCACGCGTTAACTGCGCCAAAGCTTTAGGGCGCTTACAACATTTAAGGGGCGGGCGTGAAATTTAACGCAGCCCCATTAATGCAATAACGCAGCCCCGTCGGCTCTGGTCCATCTTTAAACACATGCCCTAAATGACCGCCACAGCGCGCGCAGTGGACTTCTGTGCGTGGATAGCCGATCTTGTAATCCGTCTTTGTGCCAATGGCGGCGTTTGATACGGGTTGATAATAAGAAGGCCAGCCTGTGCCCGATTCAAACTTCGCAGCAGATGCAAATAACGCATGACCGCACGCCGCACAGATATAATGCCCCGTGCGTTTCTCGTCTAATAATGCAGAAGTATAAGGGCGCTCCGTACCGTGTCCACGCAAAATGCGGTATTGTTCTTTGCTTAGGGTTTTGCGCCATTCTTTATCGGTTTTTTCAATTTCATAGCCTGCGTTTTCCGCGCTGGCAATCGCGCTTACGCCAAGGGCCAAGAATAAACATGCCATTGTCAGTGTAAATACTCGTATCATTTTTCTTTTGCCCTTAAAAAAATTGTCTTCCTATTTATATAATCCGTTCAAAGCGCATTAAAAGTTACATTTTTCTTGATATTAAGGGCGCTCACTGGCATAACTTTAGCTATGGAATGCATGCATAGACACATCGCTATTATTCGAATTATTAACCCGGCTTCGTTATAAAGAAGTCCGGGCATTATCACATACACAATATTCGAAACAAACACCTTCAAGAATAGAGATTTAAAAATGAGTAACGAGAATACGGCGAAGAATGCCGATTTTTACAAAGAAACTGTCTTTTTACCAAAAACAGATTTTCCAATGCGTGCAGGGCTTGCACAAAAAGAACCAGAAATCCTAAAAAAGTGGGATGAGCAAGATATTTACGGCACAATGCGCAAGCAATCCAAAGATAAAGAAAAATTCATTCTCCATGATGGCCCGCCATATGCGAATGGTCACCTGCATATGGGGCACGCGCTGAACAAGGTTTTAAAGGACGTTGTTGTGCGCAGCTGGCAAATGATGGGCTATGATGCGCCATATGTACCAGGCTGGGATTGTCATGGCCTCCCCATTGAATGGAAAGTCGAAGAAAAATACCGCGAAGCCGGTCAAGACAAAGATGAAGTCGCGCCGATTGTTTTCCGCGATGAGTGCCGCAAATTTGCCCGCAAATGGGTTGATATTCAAAGCGCAGAATTTGAACGCCTTGGCATTAATGGAGACTGGGAAAATCCGTATTTAACCATGAATGTTAAATCAGAAGCGCGCATTGTTGATGAAATCCATAAATTCTTGCTCAATGGAAATTTATATAAAGGCGCAAAGCCCGTAATGTGGTCAGTGGTTGAGAAAACAGCCCTCGCCGAAGCTGAAGTTGAGTATCAAGAACACAAATCAATCACCATTTGGGTGCGTTTCCCTGTGGTGAGCACAAAATACGACATTCTAAATGGCACCGATGTTGTAATCTGGACGACTACGCCGTGGACCATTCCGTCAAACCGCGCAGTGTGTTTTCATGATGACATCGAATATGGCCTTTATGAAGTAAAAGCCGTTAAAGACGATAGCCGCGCCGCTGTGGGCGACCGCATCGTCCTTGCCGCCAATCTTGCAGACGCCGTCAAAGCGCAAGCTGGCATTGAAGAATGGAACGCTGTTGACCATTTCAAAGGCGAAGTCCTTGATGGTACAGTGCTTGCCCACCCGCTTGTTGGCAAGGGCTATGAATTCCCTGTGCCGCTCCTCAGCGGTGATCATGTCACTGATGATGCCGGCACAGGCTTCGTCCATACCGCGCCAAGCCACGGCGCGGATGACTTTGAAGTAGGCCTCAAACACGGGTTAGAAATCACCGATAACGTGACGGATGACGGCCTGTTCCGTGACCATGTTCCGCTTTTCGCTGGCGGCGTCATTTACGACCAAAAGGGCAAGATGGGCGATGGTAACTTCGCCGTCATTAAAGCGCTTAACGAGTGTGGGCGTTTGCTTTCAAAAGGTTCAGTGCGCCATGAATACCCACATAGCTGGCGTTCAAAAGCACCGGTAATTTTCCGCACGACCCCGCAATGGTTTATTGCAATGGACGGCGAAGGTAAAATCCGTGAAAAAGCACTTGGCGCGATTAAAGACACGCGCTGGTTACCTGCCGCGGGGCAAAATCGCATTACCGCGATGATTGCGCAGCGCCCTGATTGGTGTATTTCTCGTCAGCGTGCATGGGGCGTGCCGATTGCTATTTTCATTGCCAAAACGGACGGTCAGCCACTACGTGACCCTGATGTATGCAAGCGCATTTATGATGCCTTTGCTGCGCGCGGCGCGGATGCATGGTACACCGATGATGCACAAACCTTCCTTGGCGATAAATACAACGCCGAAGATTACGACCAGGTTTTTGACATTGTTGATGTTTGGTTTGAATCAGGTTCAACCCACGCCTTCGTTCTTGAAGACCGCGAAGAGTTACGCAGCCCCGCAGATCTTTATTTAGAAGGCTCTGACCAGCATCGTGGCTGGTTCCACTCTTCATTGCTTGAATCTATTGGCTCACGCGGATGCGCCCCTTATAAAACAGTGCTGACCCACGGTTTTGTCTTGGATGACAAGGGCTATAAAATGTCAAAATCACTGGGCAATATCGTTGCGCCGGAAGATATTATCAAAGAATATGGCGCAGATATATTGCGCCTATGGGCTTTAACGTCTGATTACGCAGAAGACGTCCGCATTGGTAAAGATGCCATCAAATCAACAACCGATATTTACCGCCGTATCAGAAACACTTTCCGTTTCCTTCTCGGCGCATTAGAGGGCTTTAGCGATGAAGAGCGCGTTGATTTAAGCACGCCATCTGAATTGCCTGAATTGGAACAACTCGTCCTGCACCAATTACAGCAAATGGATCAAAGCATCCGCACGGATATTAAAGATTACAATTTCGGCAAACTTGCCCATAAATTGCACAATTTCTGTTCAAGCGAGCTTTCTGCACTTTACTTTGATATCCGTAAAGACCGCCTATATTGTGACCGCCCAGACATGTTTGAACGCCGCGCTTGCCGCACGGTTTTGGCTGAAATCTTTGAATGTTTGACCAGCTGGCTTGCGCCAATGCTGTGTTTCACATGCGAAGATGTTTGGGCGCATCGCCCTGAAGGATTATTCCCAGATGCAGGCAGCATTCATTTGCGTGAGTTTAAAACATTGCCGCAAACATGGCAAAATGATGACCTTACCGAAAAGTGGGATGATATCCGCAGCGTGCGCCGCGTCGTATTTGGAGCGTTAGAACCCAAACGCGCCGATAAAACCATCGGTTCATCATTAGAAGCACACCCTGTGATCCTTGTCAGCAGCACTCTTGCCGCGACGCTTAAAGACGTTGATTTGGCGGAAGTCTGCATTACATCGCAAGCAACGCTCACTGTATCCGAAGACATTCCTGATACTGCGTTCGCCTTAAATGATGCGCCGCATATTGGCGTTATCTTTGCTAAAGCAGAAGGCGAAAAATGCCAGCGCTGCTGGAAAATACTGCCAGATGTTGGCAGCGATGCAGATTACCCAGAACTTTCAGCGCGCGATGCAGATGCCGTTAAATGGTATGAAGCGCAAAAGAAAAAAGCGGCTTAGAGCAAACTGAGCTCCATAAAATAGCAAAAGGCCGCTAAATCAGCGGCCTTTTTTGATTTCATATAGTGATGGATTTAAAAGCCTGCATTTGGCTGTGCAAGCTGAACATTATTACGTGCAGCATACTCTTCCTTATAAGCACTAATTTTATCAGCGACGCGCTCACCAATTGACTTATCTTCACTTGTGCCTACGACATTACCGATTGTGCCAATCATTGTGCCCATACCACCAAATACAACGGCGCCGCCTTGCAAGGCTTGCATCATGCTATCAACATGGAAACCGCCACTAGCATAAAGTGCGCCGCCTAAAGCTGCGCCAACTGGCAGCGCCACTGCGCCAGCCTTAGCAAAGCTTGCCGCCACCTCGC
>DELD01000079.1:23112-31105 GCA_002354205.1 Micavibrio sp. UBA2705
CCTTAGCAAAGCTTGCCGCCACATCAACTGCGGCACTAACTGTGCGCTCACTCGCATCCAGGGTTTTTACAACAGCTTTATCCCATAACTGTTCAGCCTTATCTGCAAAGGCATTGAATGTATTTGAAATGTTATTTGTTAAAGCTGTCATGTTATCTCCTGTATATATTTCCCTATCTCTTATGCATACCATTATATAACTTTACATAAGTAAGTGCAAATCTTCGATGTTTTTAATGCAATATCAGCATGTTAAGAGAAAATATAGGTGTTTAGGGATGCGATTTAGATACGTGGAATGAAGTGAAGGCCGGTATCAGGGACTTTAAAATAGCCGATAAACGCGTCGTAATAACCCAGATTGGCCTCACGCAAGTCGGTAATGATTTGATTAGCGCAATCGCGGTTAGTGATCTGCCCACCAAAGCCATCTTGCTGACTCCACGTGCCGTCTTGATGGTATTTAAGGAAATGACCTGACAGATATTCCTTAATGACAAGGCCGATAACTTGTGTGTTGCTCTGCGCCAATGCATCATGGTCAATCTCAATCAAGCCGTCCTCTGCCATTAATTTGCGCATATGCTCAGCCGTGAACATATAAGGGTATATCTGCCCAAAGCTTGCAAGGCTGCCTGGTACAGCAATGCCCAGCTGCGGCAAGCCAAGCGCGTAGCTGTAACAATTTGTATGCTTATAAAGCGTCAGATCGTCAGTATATGGGCGCGCGGCAGCTTCAAAATTGGCACAGAGACTGATTTGGCGCTGTTGCAGGCGGTCTTTCAGCATATCCATTCCTTTAAACGGGCGTTACAAAGCGCAGCCCTTGTTCAGGGATAGTGAAATAACCAACAAAATCTTTATAACGCCCACGTTCAGCATATAAAGGGTCTTCAACAAGAGCATCCTGCCCATCGCGATCCGTGAGAACCCCGCCATAGCCTTGTTGGTGGCTCCATTTACCATCTTTATGTTGGCGGTAAAAATGGTAGTCATCATCAATGGAAAGGAACGCCGCGATAACGGGTGCATCTTTATATGGCGCATATTCAGGTCGCGGTATTGGGCGCAAGCCGTCTTTAATCAGTGCATTATATATTAATTGTAGTTTAAGCTCGCCATCATTCGTGCGTTCACCTGTGCGTCTTTCATTATGAATCAACTTACCTGGGGTTGCCTTGCCATGTTGTGGTATACCAAGCGCATATGTATAACAATTGCTGTAATGACGATAACTGCTATTTGTGCGGTATGGTGATGCGGCTTCATTAAAATCAGCAGGCATGTTTAATTTCTCTTGCACAATTATCGGCCCAAAGAGTTTTTCAGAAACCTGTTTCTTTATTATGTCTAATAATTTGCGCATTATATCCCTGCCTTTTAATGGGATAATGTTTACCATAATATGCGCAGCATGTCTATGTGTTTTTTTCTGATTAGTGCTTAGAACAGCTAGGTTCTATATGTTATGCCCTGCGCTGGCGCATGATAGAATCCCACTAAATCTGTATAACGCCCGCGCCGTGCTTTACTTGGGTTTGTAATAATATCGCCTTTGCAATCTCGCTGCGAAATACCGTCAACGCCACCTTTATGGTTGCTCCACGTTTTGTCCCCATGAGAGCGATAAAAATGAACATCATCATGCGGGCTAATAAAAGCTGCGATAACAGTTACCTTGTCGAACATAGCATCCACATTTTTAGGATCTATTTTAACAAGCCCGTCATGTTCACGCAGCAAACGGTCAATATTCTCTGCGGTCAGGTCTTTTGCCGCAAATAATTTTTTAGGGCTATTAGGAGACGCTTGTAGCTGTCCGGGCGCTGCATAGCCATGGTCAATCAAGCCAAGTGCATAAGCATAGCAATTGGCGTTTTCTTCAATTTTCGGGTTCTTTTTAAATGGCGCAGAGGCCGCGGCGAAATCAGCAGCAAGTGCGATTTGTTTTGTAATAATTTTGCCCATAATTATTGCCTCCATTTAATACTTGGTTGAAACTATCGCAAAGCCTTGGTTATGTCAATATATATAAAGTTGCTAAACATCCCTTATTCGCCTAATTTAAGTTCATTGATATAACTTATCCATAGCAGGTTCACATGCGCGAGCGTAAACATAATTCTTATACTAACGAAATGCCCCTACGTCCACGCCGCAATCGTGCCGATGCATGGACACGTAATTTGGTGCGCGAAAACCAGCTTAGCGTCCATGACCTTATCTGGCCTTTATTTGTTATTGATGGTAAGCACAGCGAAGAAGCTATCCCTTCTATGCCGGGCGTCCTACGTAGCTCTATCGATAAAACAATTGAAAAAGCAAAACAAGCGCGTGATTTGGGCATCCCCGCCCTTGCATTATTCCCTGTGATTGACGGCGCATTAAAAACCGAAGATGGGCGCGAATCTGGTAACCCTGATAACCTTATATGCCGCGCTATACGTGAAATTAAAGATGCTGTGCCTGACATTGGCCTGATCGCAGATGTCGCGCTTGACCCCTTTACTAGCCATGGCCATGATGGGCTTGTTGATGGTAAGGGGTATGTTCTCAATGATGCCACGGTAGACATACTCTGTCAGCAGGCCTTAGTACAGGCCGAAGCGGGCGTTGATATAATCGCCCCTTCTGACATGATGGATGGGCGCGTTGGCGCAATACGTACCGTGTTAGACCAAAACGGCCTAGATCTTACACGCATCATGGCATATTCGGCGAAATATGCCTCGGCATTTTATGGCCCTTTTCGTGATGCAGTGCAGAGCGGCGGCCTATTGAAAGGCGATAAAAAAACCTATCAGATGGATCCCGCCAACAGTGATGAAGCGCTGCGCGAAGTCGCACTTGATATAAGCGAAGGCGCGGATATGGTGATGGTTAAGCCGGGTCTCCCCTATTTGGACATTATACGCCGCGTTAAAGATGATTTTGCCGTACCAACATTTGCCTATCAAGTTAGCGGCGAATATGCCATGGCAAAGGCCGCCGCTGCCAATGGCTGGCTTGATGGCGATGCGATACTCATGGAAATGCTGCTCAGTTTCAAGCGTGCCGGTGCAGATGGCATCTTAACCTATGCCGCGCTTGATGTTGCTAAAGCGTTAAACCGCTAGTTTTGACCTTAAAACGGCGCCACTTTGCCGCCGCGCGGGTCAAGCTTCACAATGCGGTGATTATTCGTATCAACAATCATAAGCTGTCCATCGGGCAAGACCATGACATCATTCGGCTCATGATAACGAATATTACCAGTATCCATCTGCCCCCTGCCAAACTGTCCTGCCTTGCCTGATATTGTTTGTAAAAGCCCCGTATGGACATCGTAAAGGCGCAGCGCATGATTATAGCTATCCGCAATAAATAGGCGGTTATGGGTAGCATCTGCCGCTAGGCCTAATGGGTGCTGCATGCGCGCTGTATCCTTACCGCCATCACGATGACCAAAATCAAACAAGCCTGTGCCAATCATTGTTTCAATATTTCCATCTCTATCTACGCGGCGCAGCGCACTGGTTTCCGCGTCTAAGAAATATAGATACTCACCCATAACAGCCAACGCGGAAGGTTGTGAAAGGCTGTTTTGCGGGTAGCCCCCATCATCAATAGATTCGCTGCCATTACCTGCAAAGACAGATAATTTATCTCGCGCAATATCATAGCTTAAAAGCTGATGCGTCCCTGCATTCGCGATAATAAGCTGACCGTCGAAAAAAGTTATGTCCCATGGCGAGGCTAAATGTGATTTCACGCCTTTTGCTGCCCGTCCTTTGACAATCGGCCCGCGCTTTGCCGCGCGTCCAATCAAGACCTTAATTTTATCATTTTTAAGATTAATTCGTTTAAGTTGGTGGTTACCTGTATCGGCGACATATAAAAAGTTTTGCGCGCCATCATAGGCAAGCCCCTGCGGCGAAGAAAAGCCGGAATAGCGTTTAACTTCCTGTCCTAGGCTATTAAGGATAACAATAGCATCATGCCCAGAATCGCTCAGCGCAAACCCTCCTTTATCTAAAGCGATAATCTTTGATGGGTAATAATAAGCGCTCTCTTTGCCCGCCGATTTTACCGTTTCTTTTACGGGCAAAGGCTGCGCTTTGATTTGCCCATCATATTTATCTATTGCGGATGTTACCGCTTTTGCCACCGCATCATAGGGGGCTTCGCCAAAGTAACGCCATATGATTTCCCCATCAGGGGCGAGCAATATCAGTGTCGGCCAGCCCTTTACTTCATAATGCTTCCAAACATCAAATGACGCGTCATTATATACCGCATGGTCAATGCCGTAACGAGCAATGGCGCGGCGTATTGGCTCTGGCGTTTTTTCATTTCCGAATTTGCCGCTATGTACACCAATAACCGTCAGCTTATCAGCGAAGTCATGATGAATTTGATTAACCATGGGCATAGCCTGAATACAGTTGATACAGCAAAACGTCCAAAAATCGAGCAAGATGAGACGGTCACCTAATGCATCGGCACCAATTTCTTCCGCTAAATTCACCCAATTTTCATTTTGCATTACGGTATATGAACCAAGCGCATAAGCGCGCGCGCCTAAAGGCAAGAGCAATGTAATAATCAAACAGAGTGTCCAAACATGATGACGAACTGTACTGCGCATAATATTCTCCCTACATATGATGTTTATTCGCGAACACCTCATCATATGTTACATTTTAAGGAAAGTTAGCGAGCTGTGCGACATCTGTGATTTCTGCGATTTGCCCTACAGGGCGTGCATTTTCACGCGGCTGGCACAGAATATTCTTACTGATAAAATTGCCTATATTATTTTCTTTTATGCCGTTAACATTATCGGGGTTAAACAGGCGCGGCCAATGTACCCAAATACGGTAATCTAAATCCAGTATATGCTGTATAAGTTCCGCCTCACCGTCCTTACGGTCGTTCTCCAAATATAAAATCGGACGGCTTTTTGCTATAATTTCAGACGCGCCTTTGAGTGCCACAAGTTCCATGCCCTCAATATCAATTTTGATCAGCTTTACTTTCACATGGGCGCAGACTTCATCCAATGTATGCATAAATATTTTCTGTGCACCGTCTTCGCTATGAATAATATCTGCGCTAATGCCGCCAAAATTATTTTTATGACGCATGCTTAAATTTTTAACATGGCACGGCGCCGCGTGGTCACTGATAATCGTTTGATATGCGAACACGTTTTCAAGGTCATTCAAGGCGATGTTGGCGCAGAGGTTTTGGAATATAGCATTCTGCATTTCAAACGCCCAGACCGCGCCTTGCGGGCCAACGGCCTTGGCAAAGGCCAGACTATGCACGCCAATATTCGCGCCGACATCAAGTATATTATCACCGGATTGGATAAGCTGGCTGAGCAGTTTCCATTCCAAAAACATGGCCTCGCCATATTCTTTTAATGCAGAGCCAATATAGACATCTTGCGGATTAACCAGCATACGACCGTGTACGGTATCAACCAATTCATATAAAGGTGAGGACATTATGATGCGATGCTCCCAATTTTTGATTATCTTAAAGCCCTTTATTTATACCATAGTGTTGTCAATGCAGCGCCATAAAAAACGGGCGATGATAACACCGCCCGTTTTTATTAAACTTATATATGCTTTAAACTTAGCTTGTCGCGACTTTTGGCTCAGAGCCATCACTTTCAGCATCCGCAGCATCATTTGCAGCGGCAGCGGCTTCGCTTTGCTCAAGAGCAGCGGCTTGCTGCTGCGCAGCGATTGCGACCAAGTCACGATCATGTGCCACAGCGCGAACGTCATTAACGTAAGAGCCTGTACCCGCAGGGATAAGGCGACCAACGATAACGTTTTCTTTAAGGCCACGAAGTGAATCAACCTTACCTTGCGTTGCTGCTTCGGTAAGTACGCGCGTTGTTTCTTGGAACGACGCAGCAGAGATGAATGAACGTGTCTGCAGTGAAGCTTTCGTAATACCTTGAAGAACTGGCTTACCTTCAGCAGGAAGCTTACCTTCTTCGATGTATTTCTGGTTCATCGCTTCATATTCTTCACGGTCAGCATGTTCACCAACAAGATATGTTGTGTCGCCCGGCTTCATGATTTCGACTTTTTGCAGCATTTGACGCACGATAACTTCAATGTGTTTATCGTTAATCTTCACACCTTGTAGACGGTAAACGTCTTGGATTTCAGTAACAAGGTAAGCAGCAAGCGCTTCAACGCCAAGAACATCAAGAATATCATGCGGCACTAACGCACCATCCAAGAGTGGGTCACCAACGCGTACGAAGTCACCTTCATGCACAGCCAAGTGACGGCCTTTTGGAATTAAGAATTCGTGTGATTCTTGCTCTTTATCAAGTGGGTTAACGATGATACGGCGCTTAGACTTATAATCCTTACCGAACTCAACAGTACCCTCAAGGTCAGAAATCACAGCGAAGTCTTTCGGACGACGTGCTTCAAACAATTCAGCAACACGTGGCAGACCACCGGTAATATCACGTGTTTTCGATGTTTCGCGTGGAATACGCGCGATAATATCACCCGCACGCACAGCCTCACCGTTTGCAACGTTCAAAATAGTGTCTGTTGACATGTAGTAATTTGCTGGCAAACCATTTGGCAAGATGATGACTTCACCCTTCGCATCAACAAGTGAGATACGTGGCTTCAAGTCGCCGCCTTTAGGCTGAGAACGCCAATCAACAACTTTCTTCGCAGAAAGACCTGTTGCTTCATCAGATTCGTCGATAACAGAAACACCATCAACAAGATCGAAATATGTCGCAACACCATCTTTTTCCGTGATAATTGGCACGGTGAAGGGGTCCCACTCAGCGATCTTGTCGCCGGCTTTGATGTTTGCGCCATTTTCAACAAGGCAGCGTGCACCATATGGTATACGGTGAACAACTTTGTCCTTACCTTTTTTGTCAACAAGTGCAGCTTCCATGTTACGGCCCATAACAATGTTAACGCCATCTGAGTTCTTCACGGTGTTTTCGTGACGAAGTTCGATTTTCGCGTCCATTGTTGCTTCGTAAGATGATTTCTCTGCACCTTTCTGCGCCGCGCCACCAATGTGGAAAGTACGCATAGTAAGCTGCGTACCTGGCTCACCAATTGACTGTGCAGCCATAACGCCAACTGCTTCGCCCATATTGACTTCTGTACCACGTGCAAGGTCACGACCATAACAAGCCGCGCAAACACCGTCGCGTGTTTCACAGGTAAGACCAGAGCGTACGAGAAGCTCATCAATGCCCGCTGTTTCAATTTCCTCAGATTTCTCTTCGTCAATGATTTGCGCTGCTTTAATAATCAACTCACCTGTCAATGGGTGAAGGACATCAAACGCCGCAGTACGGCCAAGAATACGTTCAGCCAAAGACACCACAACATCAGCGCCGTTCATAACTGCGCGCAATGTAATGCCTTTTTCTGTACCACAGTCTTTTTCAACGATAACGGCATCCTGCGCAACGTCGACAAGACGACGTGTAAGATAACCAGAGTTCGCTGTTTTAAGCGCTGTATCTGCAAGACCTTTACGTGCACCGTGCGTAGAGTTGAAATACTCAAGAACGGTCAGACCTTCTTTAAAGTTCGAGATGATCGGTGTCTCGATGATGTCGCCGTTTGGCTTGGCCATCAGGCCCCGCATACCGCCCAGCTGTTTCATCTGCGTAACCGAACCACGGGCACCGGAGTGGGCCATCATGTAGACCGAGTTTGGTTCCGCCTCAGAGCCGTCGTCATGGCGCTTGGAGGTCGAAATCGTGGTCATCATGGCGTCCGTGACGCGGTCGTTACATTTGGACCAGGCATCCACAACTTTGTTGTACTTTTCACCCTGAGTGATCAGGCCGTCCATGTACTGTTGTTCAAAGTCTTTCACCAGGCTGCGGGTCTCGTTGACGATGGGCCATTTGGTTTCAGGAACAACCATATCGTCTTTGCCGAACGAAATACCTGCCTTGAAGGCCTCGCGGAAACCCATGGTCATGATC
>DELD01000070.1:0-187 GCA_002354205.1 Micavibrio sp. UBA2705
TTCCATAGTCTTACCTAATCCCTAATGTATGTTTTTGTAGCTTGGTAATATGGGCGCGCTCGGCGCTTTCAATCGCGGCGGTTAATTCATTGATGCTTTCAGTGCATGAAAGTGCGCCATGGTGTTGCGTTACGATTTGCACAAGTTCATACTCATCATCAAAGCGAATAATGCTATCAGTAGGGAT
>DELD01000070.1:461-33843 GCA_002354205.1 Micavibrio sp. UBA2705
GCGAATAATGCTATCAGTAGGGATATAATTTACGCAGTTGTCTTCGTCATGAAAGCGCGCTAAAGCGTTAAAGCGCAGCAACGGTAAACTCACGAGGCGGGTGTTTTTTAATTGTTGGAGCGGCTTATCTTGCGCATCGCAAATGAGCTTATATATATCTTCTGGCGTTTCGCGTGTATGCCAACTCTTCACTGTAGAGCGTATTATTGTGCGGTTGTCATCATTTTGATTATATTCTTCAGATGCGCACTTGCCCTCAATTTGTGTTACTTGCGCAATATTAATGCGGGCTATATTACCATCGCTATCAACGGCGTTAATAAAGGCTTGTATTAGCTGTGACATAAGTTGCTCCCATTCTGTACGGGGCAATTTACAAGGGTTCTTGTGTTATGTCAATATAATTATGGGAATACAACATCCCCCTGTGATGGTCTGTAACCTGGGTCAGGTAAATCATCAGGAGAGAATAGGCTGCCATCCTCGTTATATGCCCCCTCACGTACATCGTCCTCATCTTCGTAGAATTCATTTTCGCCTTCGGGCGGTACAAATTCTTCGTTAAGTAGCACAATTGAAATGCGACGGTTTTTTGCATTTGTAGGGTCGTCTTTAATGAAGGGATCACGCGCAGATCGTCCAATAACATTCTCAACTTTATCTGCTGGGTAACCGCTATTTTGCAAAACACGGCGCGTTGCATTGGCACGGTCGGCGGAAAGCTCCCAGTTTGTATAGTTTTTGCGCGATGTATATGGCGTGGAATCTGTATGCCCGCGAATTGATAAGTCGTTTGGCATATCTGAAATCACCTCAGATATCAGGGATACGACTTCCTCGGTCTTGCTGAACATACGCGCGCTGCCACTTGGGAACATGGTTTCGCCTTCTTTGTCGACAATCTGGATTTTTAGGCCTTCAGGGGTAATTTCCACGATGATGTTTTCTGAAAGCTTTTTCAGGCGCGGATTTTCTTTTATCGCTTGTTCTAGTTGGGCTTTCTTTTCTTCAAATTTTGCCTTCTGGCGGCGCTCAAATTCTTTTTTAAGGGCCTCGTCTTTTACTTTTTTGATATTTGCTTTTTGGTTTTTGTCACCGTCGCCGGTTTTTGGGCGACTAGGGTTCGGGCGTGAATTTGCGGTCAGTGGGTTGTTATCATGCGCTCTTGCACCTTCAGGGGAGCTTGTGCGCCCGCCCATAGCACCGTTCGAGCCGCCAGTTGCCGCAGATACCTGTGGGTGCGTGGGGTCATTAAAGAACGCAGATAGCTTTGACTTCATTTCATCGGTCGTCACGTTAAGCAGCCATAATAATAAGAAAAACGCCATCATCGCGGTTACGAAATCGGCATAAGCAACTTTCCACGCGCCGCCATGGTGACCGTGTCCAGCTTTCTTGACCTTCTTAATGATGATCGGCTGTTTGCTTTCTTCTTCAGACATACGTCTCTGTCCAGTATTTTTATTCGTGTTTTATATGATGCATTCTTTTTTTGTTTAAGTCGGCGCAGGTATCTCGTTTAAAATCTCTTCAAGTTCTTGGAAGCTTGGCTGAATATCATGCGGTAAAAACTTACGTGAGAATTCAACAGCAACCTGCGGCGCTGCGCCGCTTAAAAACGCGATGATGCCTACACGCATTGATTTATAATACATGACTTCGGTAGTGCCGCGGTGTGACATTGCGCTAGCAATCGGGCCAACGAAGCCGTAAGCAACCCAAACACCAAGGAACGTACCAACGAGCGCACCACCAATCATTTTACCCAAAATTTCTGGCGGTTCAGAAATTGATGACATTGTTTTAATAATACCCAAAACAGCAGCAACAATACCAAGGGCAGGTATACCATCTGCCATGGCTTGCATGGCGTGGCCTGGGTGGCCGTGATGATGTTCAATGGTTTCGATCTCTTCATCCATCAAAGCTTCAATTTCATGTGGGTTTTCATTACCCAGAGAAATAATACGCAAATAATCGCATAAAAAGACTAATGCGTGGTGGTTGTGTTGGAAGCTTGGGAAGTTACCAAAAAGATCACTATCTTCAGGGTTCTCAATATGGGTTTCTAGGGCTAGCCATCCCTTTGTACGCGCCAGTTTAAATACGCTGTAAAGCATAGACAGCATGTCGATATAGTCTGCCTTGGAATAGGCGTTAGGTTTCGCGAGCGCTTTGAAGTAAGATAATGTGAATTTTACAGCGTCTGAGCTGTTGGCAACCAAAAAAGCTGCGATAGCACAGCCAAGGATAATGATAACCTCACCAGGCATTGCAGGGAGGATTAACCCTGTCATTAAATGCATTGTTTTTTCAACGCCAGCTGCGACCATTAGGCCGCCAACAGTACAGACTATAACAAGGAGTAGACCAATAAACTTCATTTTTGCGAATTCTTTTTACTAATAAAACCATAATCGAATCAGAGATTTTATCTCATTCGACTGTGTATTATGCGTATAATGTTGGCATGGTTCAAGGTTGTTTGTCAGGTTATAAAGAGAACAAAGGCATAATTTGTAGGGATATTTGTAGGGATAATAGATAATTACTGCCAATGCCCCTTGATTTTCACGTTGATTAAGTTGTAAATTTTTTGACAGAGATAGTTTGCGAATCCATAGTGGGTTTTTGAGATTTTTATTTTAGCGGAGAGAAGCTTTGACAACACCGTATTACGAAACCATTCAATTAATCGAAAGGTTGCACCGTTATTTCTTGGACTTGCTGAAGGTAGAGTTAGACCGCCGCGGTATTCAAGACATTAACAATATTCAAAGCATGATCTTGCATAATATTGGTATGGATGATTTGACTGTAGGTGAGTTGACTTTGCGTGGCTATTACCTTGGCTCTAACGTTTCTTATAACGTGAAGAAAATGGTTGAAAATGACTACCTTGTGCAAGAACGCTCTTTGCATGACAAACGCTCTATGCGTGTTAAGCTTTCAACGAAAGGCCGTGAACTTCATGACATGATTTCTGATATGTTCAAAAAACATGAAACGAAGTTAGAAGGTACAGAGCTTGGCAGCGGTAAGCTGGATGACATGATCCACACGATGAAAATGCTGGAAAGTTTTTGGGTGTCTCAGACAAACTTCACAGGTTTGGCGAGCTTAGAAGACCTCTAAGTTTTCGCCCGATATGATTTTAATGACGGGGGCTGATGCTCCCGTTTTTACTATATAAGGGGAATATTAAATGAGTGATGCTTTAGCAGATAGAGAAGTAATCATTGAACTGCACCCATATGGGAATTTGGTAAAAATTAGCGCGTTTGACGTTGTCAGCCTGACGGAAATTTCGATACAAGCCCCAAAAGGAACATCGCAGGACATTATGAAACGTAATGCATTAAAGCGTTTGGAATATGTTATGCGCAAAAAGGGATTGATCAGCTAAGGCGATCACTCTATATAGTTTAGTCATGAAAGAAAAAATTTATATTGCAAGCGACCATGGCGGTTATGCATTAAAGCAAGCTTTGCTTGGTATGTGTGCGGATACTGTAGAATGGGTTGATTTAGGCGCGGAAAGTGATGCGCGCGTGGATTATCCCGTTTATGCCGACAAAGTCGCGGAAGTTTTAAAAGACGCACCACAGGGGCAGAAGGCCGTTTTAGTGTGCGGCAGCGGCATTGGTATATCCATTGCGGCAAATCGTTATCGCTGGGTGAATGCGGCGCTGTGTACAAGTGAAGAAATGGCGCAGTTATCCCGTGCGCATAATAATGCGAATGTGCTTGTCCTTGGTGGGCGCATCACAGATGAAGCGACAGCAGAGAAATGTCTGAATGCATTTTTAAATACACCATTTGAAGGTGGACGGCACGCGCAGCGCGTTGCTATGATCACTGAGTAATCAAAAATTGTTATTTCTATTTGTAATATAAGGCCTGCGGTGCAGGCGTGAGGAGTGTCCAAAATGTCTAATACCGCTTTAAAATACGCGCCCGATATGTCATTTTTTTCGGCAGGGCTTGAGGATGCTGACCCTGAGATATTTGCCTCAATTAAAGCTGAGCATGAACGCCAGCAAAATCAAATTGAACTTATCGCCTCTGAAAACATTACATCATTCGCTGTTATGCAGGCGCAGGGTTCTGTGCTGACGAATAAATATGCGGAAGGCTACCCTGGTCGCCGTTATTATCAGGGCTGCGAACATGTGGACGCTGTTGAAACACTTGCGATAGAGCGTTTAAAAGAATTGTTTGGCGCTAAATATGCCAATGTACAGGCCAATTCAGGTTCGCAAGCTAATCAGGCTGTGTATTTGGCGTTGTTACAGCCGCATGACACTATATTGGGTATGTCTTTGGCTGCGGGCGGGCATTTAACGCATGGCGCAGTACCAAACCAATCCGGTAAATGGTTTAATGCGGTGCAATATGGTGTACGTAAAGATAACGGGCTGATTGACTTTGATGAGGTAGAGCGCTTAGCACAAGAACATCGCCCGAAAATGATTGTTGCGGGGGCATCTGCTTATCCGCGTGAGATTGACTGGGCGCGTTTCCGTGAAATCGCAGACAGCGTTGGTGCTTATTTATTGGTGGATATGGCGCATTATGCAGGCGTTATTGCGGGGGGGGCATATCCGAACCCGATGCCACATGCGCATGTGGCGACCAGTACAACGCATAAAACATTGCGCGGTCCACGCGGCGGTATAGTGCTGACCAATGATGGGGATATAGCCAAGAAGATTAATTCTGCGATTTTCCCCGGTTTGCAGGGCGGGCCGCTTGAACATGTGATTGCGGGTAAGGCGGTTGCTTTTGGGCAGGCACTGAAACCAGAATTTAAAGCCTACGCACAAGCTGTTGTAAATAATGCAAGAATTTTGTCAGACTCACTTATTGCTGGTGGGCTTGATATTGTGACCGGCGGTACGGATTGCCACATTGTATTGGTTGATCTACGCCCTAAGAAATTAACAGGCCGCGCTGCGGATGATGCATTAGAGCGCGCAGGGATTACCTGTAATAAAAACGCAGTGCCATTTGACCCAGAAAAACCAATGGTGACATCAGGGATTCGCCTTGGCACGCCTGCAGGCACAACGCGCGGCTTTGGCTCGAAAGAATGGCAAGATATTGCATCTTATATTTTGGAGGTCCTTGATGGGCTAGTGGAGAATGGCGCTGAAGGTAATGGTGATGTCGAAAAAGCAGTAAGCGAGAAGGTGAAAGCCTTATGTGCGCGTTTCCCGATATATGAGAGCCCATACGCATAATATAAGTATAATGAACAAAGAGGTTTTACGATGAAATGCCCATTTTGCGCACATGAAGAAAGCAATGTGAAGGATTCCCGACCAGCGGAAGACAACACATCAACGCGCCGCCGCCGTGAATGCCCGAGCTGCGGTGGACGTTTCACAACGTTTGAACGTATTCAGCTGCGTGACATGATTGTGATTAAGGAAGATGATAAGCGTCAACCTTTTGCGCGTGACAAGGTTCTGAACTCTTTGCGCGTTGCATTGCGTAAACGCCCTGTTGATATTGAGCGTATTGAAAAGACTGTCAGTGCGATTGTGCGTCAGCTTGAATCTTTTGGTGATAACGAAATACCGTCACGCAAGATAGGTGAGCTTGTTATGAAAGCGCTTGCGCATCTCGATACGGTGGCTTATATACGTTACGCTTCTGTGTATAAAGACTTTAGAAATACGGACGACTTTAACGAGTTTGTTGCTGACTTGCAGGCGATTCAATTATCGACTAATGATGCGGATATAGATTTTAAAGTAAAAAAGAAAAAGAAGCCCGACACTGCGGCTTAAACACAAAACAATTTTTTAAGAATGAGGGCGCCTTAAATGTTTACAGGTATAGTTAGAGATGTTGGACAAATTATGTCCGTTGATGAAAGCCGTGGCGATTTACGCTTTGCTATTCAAACGGCGCTAGATGTGTCTGAGATTAATATTGGCGCGTCTATTTCGTGTGATGGCTGCTGCTTAACCGTTGTTGCCATTGGCGAAGATAGTTTCTCGGTTGACGCATCCAAAGAAACGCTGAGTAAGACGATATTAGATGAGTGGACATTATGTAGCCGTGTAAATTTGGAGCCTTCATTACAAATGGGCGATGAGCTTGGCGGACATATGGTAAGCGGTCATATTGATGGCGTGCTTACGATTAGCGCCATTAAGCGTGAAGGGGATTCTCATCGCCTTATTTTTGATATGCCTGCTGACTTTAAGCATCTCATTGCACCAAAGGGCTCGATTGCATTGAACGGTATTTCGCTTACTGTTAATGAGGTTAGTGATGAATCTTTTGGCGTGAATATTATCCCACATACATGGATGCACACGAATATGGCGTCGCTGCATGTTGGAGATGAAATGAATTTTGAAATTGATATGCTTGCGCGTTATGTCGCGCGTATCATGGGTAAAATTTAATATGACGCTCATGAACCCTGCAAATGCCGCTGATCAAAATGTCACGATGATGCTATCTTCGCCCGAAGAAATTATTGCCGAAGCACGCGCTGGTCGCATGTTTATTTTGGTCGATGATGAAGACCGCGAAAATGAAGGGGATCTTATTATTCCGGCTGAGTTTGCGAGCCCCGAAATGATTAATTTTATGGCCAAAGAAGGGCGTGGCTTAATTTGCCTTGCACTTGAAAGCGCGCGCTGCGATCAACTTGGCCTGCCGATGATGGTGAGCCGTAATACATCACGCCACGAAACGGCCTTTACGGTGTCAATTGAGGCGCGTGAAGGTGTGAGTACAGGCATTTCTGCCGGTGACCGTGCAAAAACAATTGCGCTCGCGGTAAATGATGCGACGCAGGCACATGATATTGCTACGCCTGGTCACGTATTTCCATTGCGCGCGAAAGATGGCGGGGTATTGGTTCGCGCAGGCCATACAGAGGCCGCCGTTGATATATCGAAGCTTGCAGGACTTAAAGGCGCTGGGGTGATATGCGAAATTATGCGTGATGATGGCGAAATGGCGCGGCTACCTGACTTAACGCTTTACGCGCAAAAGCATAAAATGAAAATCGGTACGATTGCGGATTTGATTGAATATCGCCGCCGCACTGAAAAATTAGTTGAGCTGGTTGAGCAAAAAGATGTCACAAGTCAATATGGCGGTGATTTTCATATGCGTTTATATCGTTCGCTGAGTGATCAGGTTGAACATGTGGCGCTTGTTTATGGCGATACTTTGAATAAGTTAGATCAGCCGGTAAATGTGCGTATGCATTCGGTTAATGCGTTCTCGGATATATTGGGCACATCAGATTCTGTGCTGCATCGTTCAATGGAATATATCGCGAGCCAAGGGCAGGGCGTTGTTGTATTGCTGCGCCAGCATGAGGCGCATCCGCTGTCGACAGGTGATAAGAAAGCGGAAAATGATAAGGGTGATCAGCGTAAGACGCTACGCAATATCGGGCTTGGCGCGCAAATATTAATTGACATTGGGGTTAAAAATATGGTTCTTCTCTCCAATAACAAGCCGCATGTCGTTGGCATTGATGGCTATGGCCTAACTATAAATGGGTATCAATCCGTTTAACAAAGCAGAGAAACATAATGAGTGATAAGCCGCATATATTGATAATCGAAGCCCGTTTTTATGAAGATATATCCGATATGTTGCTTGAGGGCGCGGTTGAGGCGATTGAAGCCGCAGGCGCAACTTATGAAACGCTCGAAGTGCCCGGCGCGCTCGAAATGCCGCTCGCGATGAAATATGCTTGTGAAACCGGCGAATATAGCGCGGTAATTGCACTTGGCGCGGTTATTCGCGGTGAAACCACCCATTATGATATTGTTAGTGAAGATTGCTGCCGCGGCCTGATGCAAATGTCTTTGGAGTATACTATGCCGTTTGGCAATGGGCTTCAGACTTGTGAAAATAGAGAGCAAACCGTTGCCCGCGCAGATAAAAATCAGAAAAACAAAGGCGGGGGGGCTGCAGTCGCGGCCTTGCGCATGTTAGAAATTGAACAGCAAATGTATCCGCGTATCGTGAAAGCATATGAAGCGATGGATGAAGAGCTTGATAACTATAAAGAAGTAGGTACTGCGTCATGAGTTCAGAACAGAATAAAAAGGCAGAAGGCGTTAAGGGTTCTAAAAAAGCACGCGCATCAGCGGCGCGCTTGGCTGCTGTACAGTCGATTTATGCAATAGATGTAGGGGAGCTTAGTGCGTCTCATGTAATTGATGATGTCTTGGTGCGTCGTCAGGGCCAAATGCTTGAAGACGAAGAAATGGTCACGCCAGATGGTTTATTATATAAAAAAATCGTCAATGGTGTGCAGCAGCAGCGTGAAAATTTGTTTGAAATTACAGAACCAAGCTGCCCGCGTTTAAAAGCAGGAAGCCTTGAGCCTTTATTGGCTTCAATTATTCTTGCAGGCAGCTATGAGCTATTGGCACATGAAGATATTGATGCGCCGATTATCATTAATGAATATATTAATGTAACCCACGCATTCTATGCAGGGCAAGAAGCTAAAATGGTTAATGGCGTTCTTGACGCTATTGGAAAACTACTCAGATAAAAATTATTCATAGTTTTATTTATTTTTCTCTATCTCTTTGTTTTGCAAAGAGATAGTTTTGTTTTGTCTGTCCTTTTTCTCCTGTTTAATGCGAAAATAGATTGCATTTTATCTTTTCATAACGTGACGTTAATTTCTTTTGGCTATTCTTTGTAAGGTAAGTGTGGTGACGAATTTCCCTTAAGGTGTATAGGAATTTCGTTTTATGAAATAAAAGTGGGTTTAGTTGATGAAAAAAATTGTAATAGGTTTAGTTGGAATTCTTCTGCTTGGCGGCGGCGCTGGCGGCGGTTATATCTATCTAAAGAAACCTGCTGAGGCGGCATCAACCGAACATAATACGGTTGAAGAGAAGCACGCGAAAAAGAAAAAGGGCGGTCATGGCGATGCTCCGGTAGAGTTTGTCCGCCTTGACCCGTTGATACTACCAATCGTGGACCGTAGCGGATTGTCACAAATTGTTAGTGTTGTTGTTGCGTTGGAAGTTAAAGATCAACACGACGCTGATTACGTTAGAAGTATGCAGCCGCGCATTAAGGATGCCTTCATTCAAGAAATGTACGGCGTTATTCACAACCCTGCGGGGATGCAGAATGGTAATGTTATCAAAGTAGGTATCTTGAAAAACCGTTTAGGGCATATTGGGAAGAAGGTGCTTGGTGATGATGTGGTGCAAGATGTTTTATTGCAAGTTGTGCAGCAGCGCCCGATTTAAAAACTATATAGAGATTCAATACAAAAAGCAGCTTGGGTGATAAGCTGCTTTTTATATGTCTATGCTTTTGTGTGTTACTTTTATGGCGCTTTATTCATTCGTAGGTGTATTAAACTTACCAAGGTTACCAAAGAACTGCTGCGCGAGGGTGACTTTATTGCCGCCAGTTCTTGTTTTTTCTTTTGATATCGGAACATCAATACTGTCTTGCGTGATTTCAGCAACCTTAGAAACTTTCCCCTCGTCATCAAATTCGATGCGGACGACTTTTTTGCCTGTTTGCTTGGGGTCAAGTATGCCACGCTTTTCTGTCGTCAGGCCGATATAATACCAGATATTAGCATCAAGCGTCGAAATGGTTGATGGTGAGCCGATTTTCTTGACAACGCTGCGCTGCGTGTCGCGGCCTGCCATGATGTCGCTTAAGTCCTCTTGCTCAATAATGTGTCCACGATTGGCGGTCGTCGGTGTGCATGCCGCGATGGTTAAAGCGGCGAATACCAAGATTACGGTTGCGTGCAAATTTTTTGTGTTTATAAACATGCCTATATCCTTAACAGAGCAAATTGTTTTATTTAAGACTATAAATGACATAGTTCTTAATGCTAAAAAGATTATCTATTAGCGAATTTAGGCAAGGAAGGTAAAAAAATCAATGTTTGGTTTGGTTTTCACTAAAAGAAAAAGAGTACAAAAAGCGCACGCACAAAAAATGCTGAGTGCGGTGAACGAGTTCTCTCGTACGCCAGCTTTTTATGAAGAGCTTGGTGTGCCTGATACTATGACAGGACGTTTTGATTTAATTTCATTGGTCGCGTCTTTTGTTATTATTCGCCTTAAGCAGATGGAAACGCAGGAATCACAGGCTATGGCGCAGAGATTTTTTGATGTGATGTTCCGTCAATTTGATTATTCCCTGCGTGAAAGCGGCGTCGGTGATCTTGGTGTGCCAAAGCACATGAAGCGCATGATGCAGGGCATTCAGGGCCGTACACATTTTTATGAAATGGCCTTTATTGGCGGTGTGGATGAAAATGGCAAAACGCTTAATGTGGATGATAAATTAGATATCTTAAACCGCAATTTGTATTCAGGTGTAATGGATGAAACAGATTCGCAGCTTGCGGCTTGCTATGATGTCATTACGGCGCTAGCCAATCACATTATGCGCCGTACAGATCAAGAAATTTTAGTTGGGGAGCTATCGCTTCCTGCCTATGACGAATTACTGATGAATGAAAAGAGCGCTGCGTAAATGAGTGTAGAAGAACAAGAATGCCCACATTGGAATGTATTTTACCGCGTTGATAAACTCTCAACCCAGCGTGATAGCCTTGATATGGCCGCTTTTCCTGAGGATTTTGAGGATATTGCAGAGTGGCTTAAGGTTGATTCGCTCAAAGGGCTGCGCGCGGAAGTCAAAATTTGCCGTCCGAAAAATAATCATCTGATCTATGTCAATGGTACAGTATATGCTGAGGTTACGCAAAGCTGCGTACGGAGTTTGAAGCCTGTCGTTACCAAAATTGCAGAGCCTTTTGATGCGTATTATTCGGAAACGGATAAAGCGATATCCTTTGAAAAAGGGAAGAGTGATTTGTTAGTGCGCCACGGCCATGATGAAGTGCCGATGCTCGATGAGCGCGATGACCCAGAGCCGGTTGTTGACGGCGTGATTAACATGGGCGAGCTTGTCATGCAGTTTCTTGCGCTTGCTGTGCCGCTTTACCCTAAACATGAAAGCGAAGACATTCCTGAGATCAAATCTGGTGACGTTTCGGTTTTGTTTGATGATGAGGTTGAAACGAAAGGCAAGGATGAGGCTTCTGAGAAGTATAGCCCATTTCAGGAGCTTGCCTCATGGCGCAGTAAAGTCCAGTTAGCAGAAGATGGCGCTGAAAAAGGCGAAAATGAAGAAAAAGATGATAAGAAATAAATAAAGTTCTTGAACTTTGTATTATTATGCATTATTACCAACCTTCGAATTACAACGTATAAAAATTGAGGATAGCAGGATATGGCTGTACCTAAGAGTAAGACATCAAAATCAAAACGTAACATGCGCCGTGCACATGATGCATTGACCGTAGAAAACTGGGTTGAAGACAAAAACACAGGTGAAGCGAAGCGTCGTCACCACATCGACCTTAAAACAGGCATGTATAAAGGCCGTCAGGTTATCGCAGGCAGCAACGATTAATTTCGTCGCGCAAGTTTAAGAATTGTGGAGAACGCCACGGCACATCGTCCGTGGCTTTTTCTGTGGTTGCATGTTTTAAACTTTGATGCAATTATGTGCGCTTGTAATGGGTCTTTTGAAGAGTCTCTTTCAGAATTCATTTGATAATTTCGGGAATTCCTAATGTCTTTTAATCTTACAGTTGCTTTGGACGCTATGGGCGGAGATCACGGTATTGAAGCTGTGATTCCAGGTGCCGATTTAGCGCTTAAAACAATGCCTGAATTAAAGTTTGTCATCTATGGTGACGAAGGAAAAATACGCCCAGTGCTCGCACGTTACGCAAATTTGCGTAAACGCTGTGAAGTCGTTCATACAGACAAAGCAATATCCAACGATGAAAAGCCAGCCATCGCGCTGCGTAGTGGTCGCCAGTCAAGTATGCGCCTTGCGATTAATGCGGTTAAAGAAGGGCGCGCAGATTGCATAGTATCTTCTGGTAATACGGGCGCGTTGATGGCGATGGCCAAAATGGTTCTTAAATGCCTGCCGGGTATACATCGCCCAGCCATTGCGAGTGTTTTGCCAACAATTTCACGTGATACTGTGGTGCTTGACCTTGGCGCGAATATTGTTTGTGATACTGAGATGCTTACCCAGTTTGCTGTGCTTGGCGCAGTTTATGCCCGCGTTGTTGAAGGTATATCAGCGCCGCGTATTGGCCTTTTGAATGTCGGTACAGAAGACATGAAGGGCGGCGAAATGCTGCGTGAAACCGCTGCGGTTTTAAGTAAAGTAAAGCTTCCGGGTAAATTTTTAGGCTTTGTTGAAGGCGTGGATATTACTAATGGTCGCGCTGATGTTATTGTGACGGATGGCTTTACGGGGAATGTGGCGCTGAAAACTGCTGAGGGCGTTGCCAAAATGTCCGAATATTATATGCGCCGCGCGTTTAAATCATCACCTTTTGCAATGCTTGGTGCGCTTTTGGCTTATCGTTCATTTAAGAAAGTCAAAAAAGAACTCGACCCGCGTTATTATAATGGCGGTATGTTCCTCGGCCTTGATGGTATCTGCGTTAAAAGCCATGGCGGCAGTGACCATATTGGTTTTGCCAATGCGATTAAGGTCGCCGCAGAGCTTGCGCATCGCGGCTTTAATGACCGTGTCGCCGTTGAAATTGAACAGCTAATGAGCCAAGAATCGTTTTTTGTCTCAGATATAGACGAAGAAGAAAGCGTATAAATTCATGACTATCCGTTCTGTAATATCAGCCACAGGTTCTTATTTGCCTGAGAAAATTATGAGCAATGCAGATTTAGAACGCATTGTCGATACGTCTGATGAATGGATCGTGCAGCGTTCAGGTATTCGTAACCGTCACATTTCAAATGATACAGAAACTGCCGGTTATATGGCGACTAAAGCGGCGCAGAAGGCGTTGGAGATGGCAGGCATGGATGCGTCAGACATTGATGGCATAATTGTTGCTACGACTACTGCTGACCGCACGTTCCCGTCTGTGGCGGTTCAGGTGCAGCACGCCATTGGCGCGCCAGTCGGCGTTGCTTTTGATGTGCAGGCCGTGTGTTCAGGCTTTGTTTATGCATTAAGTGTTGCGGATTCGATGATGAAGACGGGCATGTTAAAACGTGTTTTGGTCATTGGGGCGGAGCGCATGTCGTCTATCCTTAACTGGGAAGACCGCACAACATGCGTGTTGTTTGGTGATGGCGCTGGCGCAGTGGTGCTGGAAGCGCAAGAAGGCAAGGGTGATAAAACAGACCGCGGTATTCACGGCAGCGTTTTGAAAGCTAACGGTAAATACCAAGATATTCTCTATACCGATGGCGGCGTGAGCACGACCAAAGCCAGTGGGCATATTGTTATGCAGGGCAAGGAAGTTTTTAAGCGTGCCGTTGGCTATTTAAGCGAAGTGGTCGAAGATGTTCTGGCTGTGTGTGACCTTGAACAGCCCGATATTGACTGGCTTATTCCGCATCAAGCGAATATCCGAATCATCGAGAGTGCAGCAAAGAAGCTTGGCGTGTCGATGGACCGCGTGGTTGTGACACTTGAAAATCACGGTAATACTTCGGCGGCATCTATCCCGCTCGCCTTAGATGATGCAAACCGCAGCGGCAAAATCCAAAAAGGCGAGGTTTTGCTGTTTGAGGCTTTGGGCGGCGGCATTACTTGGGGTGCTATTTTGCTGCGCTTCTAGGTCTTTTTTAGGCTGTCTTTTCATTTTTCGTGGTTTTTTTCGCTTATTAGCGAAACGTTAATAAAATTTTTTCCTTTAAATGTCAAAATGATAGCTGTGGATGTTCATTTAGATATACTTGACCTTTCGGTATGTATATAATATTTTTTTTACAAAGAGGAGAAATCTGCCATGACACAAACTGTTACGCGTGCTGATCTTGCTGAAGTCCTATATGAAGAAGTAGGTCTTTCCAGAGCTGAGTCTGCTGAGTTTGTTGATGATATTTTGAATGAAGTATCAGACGCATTAGTCGATGGTGAAAATGTAAAAATTTCATCATTTGGTAGTTTTACTCTTCGTGATAAAAAACAAAGAATTGGTCGTAACCCGAAAACGGGTGAGGAAGTGCCAATTACGCCACGCCGCGTATTAATCTTCCGTGCGTCACATATTCTTAAAGAAAAAATGAATAAGTAAAAACGGTACAGGCCTTGATTGTGTTAACGGCGCAATATTTAAGGTTTCATAGTTGGGTGTAAACAGGGAACTTTTTGTTGAATAAAAGTAAGGTACACCTTATGCACAAAACGAAATCAAGTCAGAGTAAGAAGTCTTCCAGCGCGTTTCGCACAATTCGGGAGGTTGCAGAGCATTTAGGTGTTCAGCAGCATGTGTTACGTTTTTGGGAAGGTAAATTCACACAAATTCAGCCAGTAAAGCGCAGTGGCGGTCGCCGCTATTACCGCCCAGAGGATATGGAAGTTCTAGAGGTCGTGCATAATTTATTGCATGTTCAAGGCTACACCATTAAGGGCGCGCAAAAATTACTGCGTGGGAAAAGCAAATCTAAAATCGTTGAAATGAACCTGCGGGTGATTGATAAATCAGCGCAGATTTCTGATGTCAGCCATACAGAAGATGTTGTTCACAAAAGCAATGCTGGCAATGATAACGGCGTTTCTGACCGGATTGGCTTTAATGATCAGCAGCGCGCAACGTTGCGTTCAATGCTTGGTGAGCTAAAAGCGCTTCGCGCAATGGTCGGCGAATAAGCATTCGATATTATAAAGATGATAAGCGCCCATGGCTGATAAATCAGGCGGGGCGTTTTTTTATGGTGCGGCTTTTATTATGGCGTCCATGCCGCGCAGCTGCCACCAAGCTTGTTGACATGCTGGCTTGCAAGCATGAAGCGGTTCATTGCAGTCACTTCGTAGCCGATACCATTTGCAGGGTTAACTTGCGCTGTGGCATAAAATTTACCCCATTCAATGGATACATTCTCACCCGCTGCGCCTTGGCAGTTATGAGTGTTATCATCAATATGACCGCAGCCCGAAAGGGCGGCAAGGCCGAAACAAAGTGCTAAAGCGGGCAGGGAATTTTTCATTTTTATTGTTGTCATTTTTATAAATCCTATATGTCTGCTTGCTTTCTTATTAGCAGTTTGATAAAAACTTTGCAAGCAAACTACTCTTACGGTACGGAACGTGGCGCAGCCTGGTTAGCGCACTAAGCTGGGGGCTTAGGGGTCGGAGGTTCAAATCCTCTCGTTCCGACCATTTTTTTAAATCCTACACATTGTACGTACGCGCATCTTTTTTGTGTTTAGTTTTATTGAACTTATTGACTTTTTTCTAATATGTCTATATCTCTAGACATATGGACATACAGGAAGCGATTATTATATATGGAACTCTCTCTCAGGAAACGCGGCTGAGGGTGTTTCGTTTGTTGGTTAAGGCGGGGCCACAAGGTTTGCCAGCTGGGGCGTTGAGTGATGCACTTGATACACCGCATAACACCATGTCATTTCATTTAAAGCATTTGCTACATGCGGGAGTTGTGACTTCGCGGAAGGAAGGGCGCTCAGTGATTTATGCTGCGAATTTTGACGTTGTACGGGATTTAATTGGCTTCATGGTCAAGGATTGTTGTAGCGCCGAATTTGCCAATATACGTGAAGATAAGAAAAAAGGCTGTTCGATTATCGAGCTTGCTGATTGTTACTAAAGGAGAATCTTATGATGCAAGACTTCCAGTTTTTAAGAGCGCTTGATGCGCCTGACGATTTGCCGCTTCTTAACAAAGATATTTTGCCGCCAGCATTCATCCCCGCTGGGGAACATGCGCCGCGTATCCTTATGCTTTATGGTTCATTGCGGCAGCGTTCATATTCGCGCCTTGCAACAGAAGAGGCGGCGCGGATATTAAAGTATCTTGGTGCGGATGTGCGTATTTTTGACCCGCGCGATTTGCCATTGCCTGATCAAGTGGATGGCGACAATCACCCTGCTGTTCAAGAGCTGCGCGCATTATCGATCTGGTCAGAAGGTCAGGTGTGGTGCAGCCCCGAGCGCCACGGCAATATTACAGGCATTATGAAGGCGCAGATAGACCACTTACCGTTAAATATGGGCGGGGTACGCCCAACGCAGGGACGTACATTGGCTGTGATGCAGGTTAGTGGCGGTTCGCAATCCTTCAATACAGTGAATTCGCTGCGTGTGTTGGGACGCTGGATGCGTATGGTGACTATTCCCAACCAATCAAGCGTTGCTAAAGCTTATCAAGAGTTTGATGATGATGGACGCATGTTGCCATCGGCTTATTATGCTCGCATTGTTGATGTGATGGAGGAGCTTATGCGCTTTACAATATTGCTGCGCCCACACGCAAATGAACTTGTTAACCGTTATTCTGAGCGCAGTGAAGAGCTTGCCAAACAAATTGCAGATACAGCAAATTCTGGGGTGTCATCATGAAAAATATACTTGTTTTATGTACGGGGAATTCTTGCCGTTCGGTCATGGCTGAAGCGTTGATTAACCAGCTAGGCGCAGGGCTATATAAGGCTGTGAGCGCAGGGAGCAAGCCCGCGGGGTATGTGCATCCTAAATCAATTGAAACGCTACAACGCCACGGCGTTGCGGCTGGCGCGCCGCGTAGTAAATCATGGGATGAGTTTGAAAGCACTGATTTTGATTTGGTCGTTACAGTATGCGACGCTGCGGCATCTGAAAGCTGCCCACTTTTTCTTGGTAGGCACGAGAAGCTGCATTGGGCAACGCCTGATCCCGCTTATGTCACGGGAAGTGAAGATGAAATTAATGCGGCTTTTGATGAGGCCTTTAATATGCTGAAAACAAGAATTGAAAGTGAGTTGCTATGAGTGCTGATCATTCGCCAATGGGGCTGTTTGAGCGTTATTTGTCCGTCTGGGTTGGGCTGTGTATTGCGCTTGGTGTAGGTTTAGGGCTGCTGCTTCCTGATTTGTTCCAGATGATTGCAGCATTGGAATATGCGCGCGTGAACTTAGTCGTGGCTGTGTTTATTTGGGTGATGATTTACCCCATGATGGTTAATATCGATTTTGCGAGTCTTAAAGATGTCGGGAAAAAACCAAAGGGGTTATGTATTACTCTGGTCGTAAACTGGCTGATTAAGCCTTTTACCATGGCGGCATTAGGCGTCTTGTTTTTTGAATATGTTTTTGCAGGCTTGGTTAGCCCACAAGACGCAAAAGAATACATTGCAGGCATGATTTTGCTTGGCGTTGCGCCGTGTACCGCAATGGTTTTTGTTTGGAGCCAGCTTGTTAAGGGTGATGCTAATTACACTTTGGTGCAGGTGTCGGTGAATGACATTATCATGGTGTTTGCCTTTGCGCCGATAGCGGCGCTGCTACTAGGCGTCAGTGATATTATTGTGCCGTGGGAAACATTGTTGCTATCGGTTGTGCTTTATGTCCTTATCCCCTTGGGGGCGGGGTATATGACGCGAAAGGTGTTGGATGGTTCGCAAAGTGAGGCGCGAATTAGTCATTTTACAGCGAAGGTTAAACCACTATCTGTGATGGGCTTACTTGCAACTGTTGTGTTACTATTTGGTTTTCAGGCAGAAACAATCGTTGAAAAGCCATTGGTTATTGCGTTGATTGCAGTGCCGCTGTTAATACAAAGCTATGGCATATTCGCGATTGCTTATGGCTGGGCGTATATGTGGCGCGTGCCATTTAATACAGCTGCGCCTGCGGCGTTAATTGGTACGTCTAATTTCTTTGAATTGGCGGTTGCGGTATCTATTGGCCTGTTTGGCTTAAATTCTGGCGCGGCGCTGGCAACGGTTGTTGGGGTATTGGTTGAAGTGCCTGTTATGCTATCCCTCGTTGCGCTTGCGAATAAGACGCGGCATCATTTTGCGGTGGACGAAGCGAAGTAAGCTAAACGCCGTTCAGCTTTTTCTACGGCTTTAAGGTGTCAATATGGCGCGCGATTGTATCGTAACTTTGCGCGCCAGTATTCACCATCTTAAAATTGCGGCTATGCGTTACGGGGACGCCTTTGGCGGCGACCTGTGTGGCGGGCATGGCTTGGGTTGTGGGGTCGAAAACGATCCAGCTTGTGTGACCGCTATATTCATATGTGTTGGTGTAGGCGATGCCGTCATAACCTTTTTGTTTTAAGGTTTGGGTTAGGCGCTCTGCTTTCCAAAAATCTTCTGAGCAATCTTCTAAGCGGTAATGGGCGAAAAGCTGGTTGGGGTATTCGCGCTGTATGTAGGCAAGGTGGTCTGGATGGTCACAGGCAGGGTGCTTGGCTTGATTATCCTCGGCGGTGTTGATCCATTTAGCCTCGGCGTTGGTTAGAATGCCCCATTTGTTTAAATGATCTATAATGTTCCATATTGGGTGAACGCTGATATCGGGGATGCCAAGCGGATTTTTAATGTTGAGGATGACGGGGTAAACTACGCCGCCACGATCTTCGGCGGCAGTATTCGGCGCGTGTTTATTGAACCCTGTAAAGCCGTTAGCGGCATCGACATTGCCGAAATGGCTATAAGGGAAGAAATTTGTGTCGCCGAGGTCGCAGCGTGAACCGTGATATTGCACAAGCGGATAGCCGCGTTTGTCACAGACAACCGAGCCTTCAAACCATTTAAGGAATTCTTGCGCTTGCTTATTGTTTTGGCATAGGCGTGAACGTGCAGGGGTAATGCTTGTACGGTTAAAGCAATTGGCGACGCTGCCATTAAGGTGGCTTAAAATGAGGGCTGTGTTTTTCATTGGTTTATGTGGCTCTCCGCAGTTTCGTTACTGTTTATAGAATTTAGCTTAGAATATGTCAAATAATTATTGACATATTCATGGGCTGGTGTATGAATGAACTATATTAAAATAGGAGCAGATTTATGCGCAGAGAACCGACAATTGGTACGGCAGATATTACGATAAATACAGATAATGAGCCATATATCACGGAGGATTTCGCGAATATTGACGTGAGTGACCCGCGCGAGCCAATATTAGGCATAAGCTTTGCTCCGGTTGCGCCAGTTGTAACGCCTGACGCGAACGCGGAAGCCTCGCCAGAATCAGGAAATACGCCAGTTGCTGAGCAGAACAATAGTAAAGCGGCACCTTTACAGCCGTAAATAAAGATATATATGGCATATTAGGTGCTAAGTTGGGAGTGTGCATCATGAGTGATGAGAATTATAAGCAGTATAATGAAGGTTTTGTAAGTGTTAGTGATGGGCACGAAATCTATTTTGCGGAGCATGGTAATCCAGAAGGCATACCGCTTTTACTTGTACATGGGGGACCTGGTGGACGCAGCTATGCATCAAACGCAGCCATTGCTGATTTAGATAAATTTCGTGTCATACGCTTTGACCAACGTGGCACAGGTAATAGTACCTTTGAAGAGCAGATGCGTGGGCAAACCATTGCCAATCAAGTGCAAGATATTGAAGCGTTACGCATTGCTTTGGACGTAGAAGAGTTTGTGCTTTTGGGCGGTTCTTACGGCACAACATTATCGACATATTATCGCCTGAATTACCCAGAACATGTACAGGCACATTTCATGCGAGCGCTGTTTTATGGCGACAAGGCAGGGGCGGCGCATATCGCAGAAGGCGGTGGCTATGGCAGTGCCTATGCGCGCCATGCAGGTACTTCCAGTGAGGTGGCGCTCGTTGATGCGTGGCAAGGCTATGCAAACTACCCCGCGGAGGTGTCGCGGGAACTTGCAGCTATGGATCTAACCACGGCTTATAATATCTTGATTAATGCGGATGACCCGTCTGTTGTGCGCGAAGCGGGGCTTCGTTTTGACCGTATGGATACGGCAATTGCAACTGCATTACCACGTGCCGACTTAATTGGCGCTTTGGATGATGATGCCGAGGATAGCGTGAATTTAACGCGGCTGTTCATGCATTTTGCGGCTAATGAATTTACCTATCATTCACAGCAAAATATGATTATTGGTCTGAAATCTACCGAAAACATTCCCACAACATTGATACATGGGCAGCGTGATTATATCTGCCCAGTGCATTATGCGCAGACGCTTAAAGATGCCTGTCCGAATATTGATGTACAAATTATAGCGGATGCAGGGCATAGCATGGCTGACGCGCCTTTAGAGAAAGCAATGAAAAATGCATTGCGGTCTTATGAGGTACGTAAAGACTGTATACCATCTTAATTATCAGGCGATACCGTGAAAATTTTGTGTTTTTAGGCTGATGCTGTGTGGTAAAATAATACCTATTTTATAACACGTTGATTTTGTTTGTGTTTTTGTTGTTCGGGGGCGTTGACAATGTCTTTGTAATTATGCATAAATGCATCCAGAAATTATTTAACTAAAGAGAAGTCTAAAACATGAAAACATATTCTGCGAAGCCGAGTGAGGTGGAGAAAAAATGGTTTGTTGTTGACGCTGAAGGCGTGATTTTGGGTCGTTTAGCGAGCCAGATTGCAATGCGTCTACGTGGCAAGCATAAGCCAACATTTACACCACATATTGATTGTGGCGATAATATTGTTGTTATTAACGCTGATAAAGTTCGCCTTACAGGTAACAAGCGTACAGACAGCATTCATTACTGGCACACTGGTCACCCTGGTGGTATTAAACAACGCTCAAAAGGTCAAATCCTTGATGGTAAGCACCCTGAGCGTGTACTTGAAAAAGCTGTTGAGCGTATGCTTCCTAAAGGCCCAATGGGTCGTCAGCAACTTAAAAACCTGCGCGTTTATGCAGGCGCTGAACATGAGCAAGCAGCACAACAGCCTGAAGTTTGGGATGTTGCAGGCATGAACCCTAAGAATAAGAGAGCTTAATAATGGTTGAAATTGAGAAGAAAGTTACTGATCTAGCAGATCTAGCAGGTACTGAAGTTGCAACTGAAGCTCCTAAACGCGAAGTGAAAGTTGATTCTTTTGGCCGTGCATATGCTACGGGTCGTCGTAAAGAATCTGTTGCACGTGTTTGGATTAAGCCAGGTACAGGTAAAGTTGTTGTAAACGGTAAAGAACAGTCAGTTTATTTTGGTCGTAAAACCCACTTATTGGTTTTGAACCAGCCTTTCTTGGTTGTTAAACGTATGAATCAGTTCGATGTTATGTGTACAGTTAAAGGCGGTGGTCTTTCTGGTCAAGCTGGCGCGATCCGCCACGCGATTTCACGTGCACTTGAAAACTTTGAACCTACATTACGTCCTGCGCTTAAAGAAGCAGGCATGATGACACGTGATGCACGTATCGTTGAGCGTAAGAAAATTGGTAAGCACAAAGCACGTCGTACAAAGCAGTGGGCAAAGCGTTAAGCTATATCCCACCGTTTATACGGCCTTTATATCAAAACTCCGCAAGCTTCAGGCTTTGCGGAGTTTTTTTATGTTCTTCTCATTGTGGTTTTTGTATGCGTTAAAGTGGGATGGCTTGACGCAGCATGGTGAACCATAGGGGCAAGTTTTCTGCCTTGGTTACAAATTCGCAAATAAGGGCAGCACCCGCGATGTATAAAACTGGTATTAGTAAGCCTATATTCCCCAAATTGGTTTTGATAACGCTTAAATCAGCGTCATTGAGCATGTCGCGCAGGCTGTAGCGTATTTTTATTTTTGCTAAATAAGATGTAAGCACAAAGGTAATCAGTAACGGGCTGGCTTGTAAAAGCGTGGTCATTAGGTGACCGATAAGCGGGCTGCTTTGTTTGATGTTTGCAGGTATGATGCTGTCACCATTAAAGTGCAAATAGACAAAATAGAGTGCGAGGGAGAGGGTTAACCCCGCCGCCATTGCGCCAATGCGTGGGAGCAAAGTGATGTTTTTCATTGCGCGCCGTGTTTGCTGTATCAGGCTTTTAAGCTGATTGTCGCGTATGCCAAGCGGGTAGATCTGTCTTAACTGGCGTAGCGCGTTGTTATTGGTGTTGCGTATTGTTAATGACAAAGTTTCCTTAATAATTGCAAAGTCGATGGCTTTTTTAAGGTTTTCTTTGCTGGTAGCTTTGTCTTTTGCTGCTTTTTTAAGGTTCTCGATGCCTTCTTTAGCTAAAATCTCTATGAAAGGATCAAATTCTGTGAATTTTGGTTTGAAACCCAGCATTTTACCGTCATATTCTTCACTTCCTACGCTAATTGTGATATCTGCATATGGACAGCGGACTTCAAAGGGAATGGATATAAGGTCTCTTTGTTTTGCTTGTTTAGATGCGCCATGCTGTGTGTTCTGCGCCTGTGTTAATGATGTTTTCTGGTTTGATAAATCATCATTTTTTGTTGTTTTTGGTGTTATTTTTGCGTGTATTGCGAAATTTTTGCGTGTTTTCTCGTTTTTAAGATAATCAGTAATCGCTTTCGGGAGTTTTGCTAAGTCATCGCATTTGAACATGCTTTGTGCTTCGGCTTCGAAGTGGTTGATGACAGAAAAAACGCCGCTGCTTGCGCATTTTGTGCAGGGGGCGTAGCCTTGCGCTTTACAGTATGTGCAGTTTATGGTGCCTTTGCCGTGGCATTTTATACAGTTTACTGTGCCCATAGCGTTGCAATGTGGGCAGTTTTGTTTGCCGTTTGCGCCATGAATGAAGCGCTGCCCGTTGCAATGATGGCACTGCATGCGGTTGTTGCCATGGCATGTGTCGCAGCTTCTTTGCCCTGTTGTGTTGCATTGCGGGCAGGGTATTTTGCCTTGTTTTTGGCAGGCGGCGCAATCTTGGTGCAATACGTAATCATGCTTTAATGTTTCAAGGGGAAGGCGCAGCGCTTTTGCCGCAAATCCATTATTGGGGTCTTTTTTTGTGTAGCTTTTGATGATGGCATCGCGTGTATCGGCGTTGCTGACTGCGTTATGTATGCGGGTTGCGGCTTTGACGTTAATTTCAGCTTCGTGGCTGATGGGGGTGGCGGCTGTGTTACGCCCAGGTTCCGTTCTTTTTGCGAGGACAGGTTTTAGGTGTAGGAGCGTTTTTGTTGTGAAAACATGAGTCGTGCCGTCGTAAGATTTGATTTTTACATCGTCAATTTCGACGCCATTACCGTTGATCGCGCGTTTAATTTTCTTTAGCGCGGTGTCTAAAAGCTTTTGAGAGATTGGTTCATAATTCTGGCTTTGTAGTGGTTCGTCCATGATCTATATGTTATTTTGTTGTGGTGAAAAAAATCAGATAACGCTGAGATGCCCTTACAACTTATGTGGGCTCAAAAGTCAGGAGTGCTTTATAATGACGATAAAACAACCATGTGGATTCATTCTACCCTATAAAGGCATCGTACCCAAGATAAATGATAGCGCATTTATAGCCCCAACGGCGAGCGTAATCGGGGACGTTGAAATTGGCGCGGATAGTCAAATTTGGTATGGCTGCACAGTGCGTGGTGATGTGAACGACATTACAATCGGCGCGCGCACGAATATTCAGGATGGCAGCGTCATTCATGTCACGCATGGCTTTTCGGGGACGCATATTGGTGACGACGTGACTGTTGGGCACAATGCAATACTTCATGCCTGTACGGTACATGATAAAGGGTTTGTCGGGATGCAGGCCTGCGTCATGGACGGCGCGGTTGTTGAAAGTTACGGCATGGTCGCGGCAGGCGCGTTAGTCCCGCCCGGTAAAGTGGTTAAATCTGGCGAGCTTTGGGTGGGGCGTCCTGCGAAGGCGGTGCGTGAACTTAGCGATGATGAGCGTAAATATATTGATTGGTCTGCGCCGCATTATGTGGTGCTTGGCGCGGAGCATAAAAAGAGCTGTTTAGCAGCTTTGTAAATAAATACGTGGTTTTCTTGATATAGGTGATTGCTTTTTTACCTGCATAAAGGCAAAATATAGTATGAAGTTCGAAGGGCAGGCATTCTGTTTGCACAATCATAAGGAAGATTTTTTGATGTCATTTCGTTTGGGTATTTTAGCAGCGGTTACCGCTATGACAGCTATTTTAGGGGGCGTGCAATCTGCGCAGGCCAATTACTTTGTTTGGACGGACCCTGATTCTGAGCTTACACTTTCTTACCCAGATACTTGGCTGCGTATTAATAATCAAAATCCGGATGATGTGTTTAGCGTTTCAGCACCATCAGGCGAAGACATGGCAACTTGCCGTGTCGGGGTACGTGAAGATAAGCGTTTTTTATATTACCCGCAGCGTTACCGTGACGCCGTGCAAAAAGTGGCTTATAGCACTGATTTTTGGTCTGACGTATTCGCGGGCTATGCCAACGTAAAGGTGCATAGCTACCTTGATGGCGCAGGGCTTGGGCATGGCATAGGTAGTTACGCCTTGATTACATATGATGAATTGTTCCCAAAAGCAGATGTTAAAGGCATGGCGGGCATTATGCTTGTTTCGCTTTACCATGATGATGCTTATATCGCGTCGTGCTCATCTAAAAAATTGGCTTTTGAGCGCTGGAGAGGCTATTTTGGGTCATTCCTTGCGTCGATTGAAACAAAGAAAATTCACAATGAGCTATTTGTCGGTGAATATCGTGACTTCCTCAACGATATTAATATCATAGTTAACCGCCCCGATGGCCTGGAAACAACAAGATATTAGTCTGTTGATTGATTAATTTGAAAAAGCAGCGTTAAGCTGCTTTTTTTGTGTAATGTTTTCATGTAAGAATATTACGGAATAAAATGTACCGCGCATAATAGAAAAGCAATGTATTAATGCATGTCTACCTGCCCATCGCCGAGATATCGATATCTGTCGAAGTAATCCTTTGCTTAGGCCTTTGTGTGGGGTTCTTATCGGGCTTTTTTGGCGTTGGGGGTGGTTTTTTAACCACGCCATTTTTGATGTTTATGGGCGTTCCGCCTGCAATTGCCGTGGGGACGCAGACCAGTCAGCTTGTTGCATCGAGTGTCACCGGTGTGCTTGGGCATTGGAAAAACAAAAACGTTGATATTAAAATTGCTGCTGTGATGCTTGCTGGCGGTTTAGTCGGCTCGGTTGTTGGTGTGTTTATCTTTAAAATATTGCAGGCTTTGGGGCAAATTGATGTCGCTATTCGTATTCTTTATGTCGTGCTGCTTGGTAGTATTGGTTCATTAATGCTTTTTGAGACCTCTATGTCACTATGGGGGCGTAAAGGCGGCGCAGGGGATGCGTCGAAGACGGATAAGGTGAGCCGCGTTGAAAAAATGCGCGCGCATATTCGTAATTGGCCTTATAAAATCCGCTTCCCTGAATCTAAATTATATATTAGTGCCTTTGTGCCGATAGGTATTGGCTTTATTGGTGGGGTTTTGGCGTCTATCCTAGGTATTGGCGGCGGTTTCTTGCTTGTGCCTGCGATGATTTATTTTATGGGGATGCCGGCAACGTTGGTTGCGGGAACGTGTCTGTTCCAAATTATCTTCACCACGGGCTTTGCATCAATTATGCATGCTGTGACCAACCAAACGGTTGATGTTGTTTTGGCAAGCTTGCTGATCCTTGGTGGCGTTGTCGGGGCGCAAATTGGCGTGCGCGCCAGCCGTAACGTAAGCGGTGTTTGGGCGCGTATTATTCTAGCGGCAATTATCTTATTGGTGAGCATCGTGCTTGCGGTGCAGCTTTTGATGCCGCCTAAAGAGTTATTCTCTGTGGAGGTGCGTTAATGGGACAGAAGAGCGTTTATATGATGCTTGTGGTTTTGCTGTTCTGTATCGCAGCTTCTTCAGGTGCGCGCGCACAATTGGTCAGCGCGCAAGGCGAAGGTTTAACTTTAGCTTTGGCTGATAAGTATGTTGATATTAATACGAATTTTAGCGGGCGCAATGTGGTTGTGTTCGGGGTTAATGAAACGGGCGGTTCGTTAGTGGTGACGTTAACAGGCCCCGCGGCGTACACGCTTGTACGTAAAAAAGGACAGGCGCTCGGTATTTGGGTGAACGCAAAAACGTACGGCTTTAAAGATGTGCCTTTATATTACGATTATGCCTTAAATGGAGAGGAGCGTGATTTGGGGTCTGTTGATATGCTGCGTGCTGATGGTGTGGGTGTCAACGCGATGCAATATGCGGCGCGTGCGCGCGTTCCTGTGGCGCAGTCTCGCCCTTTTCATGAGGCGTTGATACGTCAAAAGCAGCAGGCGAAACATTATGCCTATGACGCAAAGCTTGTAGAGTTGATTGGCGGCAAGCTTTTCAAGGTTAATTTTGAATTGCCGGCTGATGTGCCGACAGGTGAGTATGTTGTAAAAGCAATGGCTTATGAAGGTAATGTAAAGATAGCTGAGAGGCGTGAGTATTTGCAAATACGTCAAGCTGGGTTTAGTGCGCGCTTATATAGCTATGCAAATAACCACTCCTTCTTTTATGGGGTGGGGGTTGTGATTTTTGCTGTGTTTATGGGCTATGCGGCGAATGTTATTTTAGCGCGCCGTTGATAAAGTGGGAAAGGGAGCCGCTTAATATGAGTGAAGAAGATGAAGAAAAAGAAAAAGGCTATTTGGGAGATGTCGAAGTGCAGCGCGCCCATAATGTTTTTTTAATTGTATCTGATAAGGTTGAAAACTGCGAAAAACTTCTATATTTCGTTATGCGCTATGCGAAGAAAATTGGCGCAGGGATTGGTATTGTCCACGTGGCGGAGCTGCCTGAATATCAGCATTGGAACAATATCGAAGAGCAAATTCGCGCCGAAATGCGTAGCGCAGCAGAGGCTGAGGTTTATGCTTTGGCTGATCGGCTTGCGGAGCATGTTGACATTAAACCTGTTTTTTACTTTAAAGAAGGTGATTTAGCGGCGGAAATTGTGAAGACGATTAAAGAAGACGATGCGATTACAGGTCTATTTTTAAGCGGGCGCGGCGCAAGTAGCCGCCAAGAAGAAATGATAAAACATTTCGCAGGTAAGGGGATGGATCAACTGGTTGTCCCATTGACGATTATTCCTGAGCATTTAGAATTAAATGCAATTGATGAATTGTTCTGAAAATATAGATACAAACAAAGAAGGTTATTTAAAGATGTTCATTCAAACAGAACAGACACCAAACCCAAATGCATTAAAGTTTTTACCAGGGCGTGAGGTTCTCTCAGGTGCTTCGGTTGATATTGATAGCGCTGAAAAAGCTAAGGCAATGTCACCATTTGCAGCGCGCCTTTTTGATGTTAATGGTGTTTGCGGTGTTTTCCTTGCGTCTGATTACATTTCAGTCACGAAAGCTGATGATGTGGATTGGGTGCGGATTAAACCATTAATCCTTGCTGTTATTATGGATCATATGGGGGCAAATCTTCCTATTCTTGACGAAAGCGGCGCTTATGCCGCGTCAAATGCCGCGGATGATGTTGAGTTGGATGAAATTTCACAGCAAATTGTAGAGTTGATTGATATGCGCATCCGTCCCGCTGTGGCGCAAGATGGTGGCGATATTGAATTTTCAAAATTTGAAGACGGCATTGTCTACGTGCAAATGCGCGGTGCATGTTCGGGCTGCCCTAGTGCGACATTGACGCTGAAATCAGGCATTGAAAACATGTTGAAGCATTACGTTCCAGAAGTTATCGAGGTGCGCGAATTGCCTATGTAGTCTTATTAGCGTCTCTTTGGCTTTGGACGCAGCCTAGACATCTTCATAACGTAGTTTCACGTAGCTACCGGGGGCTTTTTCGAGCCCCTTTTTTACTTTATAAGCAGCGCGTTTTTTGCCAGCAAATGGCGCGATCCATTCTTGCCAACGCGGCCACCATGACCCAGCATGATGTTCTGAATTTACTATCCATTCTTCGGCGCTGCTTTCTAAGTTGTCATTGCGCCAATAGCCATATTTTTTCTTATGTGGCGGGTTGATGATACCTGCAATATGCCCTGAACCTGATAGGGTGAAGGTCGCATGTTGTAATTGTTTTGCGCCGTTATAAGTGGCAATCCATGGTGCTATATGGTCATCTTTGGCGGATATAAAATGGCAGGGCGTATCAAAGCTCGTAATGTCTATTTTTTGCCCGCCTATGGTCATTTTATTTTTTTGGCAGAGCTGATTTTGCACATACATATGTTTTAAATACTGGCGGTGCAGGGCGGCGGGGATGTTTGTTGGGTCATCATTCCAATATAGTAGGTCAAAGGGGAAAGGTTCTTTGCCGAGCATGTAATTATTGATAACAAATGACCAAATCATGTCATTGGCGCGTAGCAGGGCGAATGTTTGGTGCAGTGCTTCTGCGCTTAAAAATCCTTGTTCATTCATTTGGTCTGTTGTGTCACCGAGCGTTTCTTCGTCAATAAAAACGTTAAGGTCGCCAGAATCTTGAAAGTTTATCAATGTCGTGAAAAAAGTGGCTGATTTAATGCGGTCCGTATTGCCGTATTTGGCTTTGAGCCATGAAAGCGTAATGGTCAGCAGCGTACCGCCAATACAGTAACCAATAACATTTGTTTGTTTTTGCCCTGTAATCGCTTCGACTTCATCAAGCGCAGGCAGCAAACCGCGCTTCATATAATCGTCAAACTTATATTCAGCCAATGATTTATCAGGGTTAACCCATGAAATAAGGAAGACGGCGTGACCTTGGTCTAGCGCCCATTTGACCAGTGAGTTTTCGGCTTTTAAATCGAGAATATAGAATTTATTGATAAAAGGTGGCGCGATTAAAAGCGGCGTTTCAAATTGCTGCGCTGTTGTCGGTGTGTAATGGATAAGCTCAAACAGTTCATTTTTGAAAACAACTTGCCCTTCTGTGCTGGCTATGTCCTTACCAATTTTAAAATCATCCTCATCTGTTGTCGCAATTTTTAGGCGGCCATGGCCGCGCTTTAAGTCTTTGATGAGGTTTTTGAAGCCCTGAATTAAATTCTCGCCGCCGGTTTCTGCGGTTTTGCGAATGACTTCGGGGTTGGTCATGGGGAAGTTGTTCGGGGCAATCGCATCGGCATATTGGCGCATGTAGAACTGCAGGCGCATTTTCATTTTGTCGTCAAGCTGGTCGGCGTTGTCTGTCAAGTGTACAAGCCAGTCGGCCGTCAGGAAGTAAGATTTTTTGATAAAGTCAAAGAGTACGGATTCCTGCCATGCGGGGTCTCTAAATCGGCGGTCATCTTTGTGCTGATTGAGAATATCCTCATTAAATTTGCTCTGGGATGCTTTTGCTTCACCGCTGAGGTTAAAGAATTGCTGCGTGCTTTCTTGGCACAGCTTTGTCCAGTCTTGCCAATATTGCTGCTGCATTTCGTAAAAACGCTCTGGGTCTTGCATTAGCCCGCTCCAAAAAGTGGAAAAAATAGAGCTGAAATCTTCGAGGTCTATGGCGCTGGATAGTAATTCAGGCGGCTGAAATTGCGTCATGAAATCAGAGTATAGCGGCGCGGTTTCCTGCAAAATATTTTGCCACATTGCCATGAATTTTTGTGGGTCGGTAAAGCTGTGGTCTGCGGCGCTGTCTTTGCGGCTGTCTTCGCTGCTGTCATTGCCTGATTGTTTGCTACCGTCTTGCATGAAATAAGCCCCTCTAATTCATTCATCTACATGATGTATGCACACCATTAAGACGTATAAGAGGGGCTTTGTAAATTGCTAAATGCGTGAAGCAAGTATTACTTATTTCATGGTCGCTTCTAATGAGGTTTTCGCAGGAATGACATATGTTGTGTCATCAAGCTTCTCGTAATGCTGATCTAAAAACTCTGAGCGTTCAGATTGCACGACGGATTGTGTTTGCTTTTCGTTTGTGCCTTCAGTTGCGATGTCAATCGCAGTGCTGTAACCCATGCCGATGCCAACAACGCCGCTGCCGAGTGCGCCGACAAGGCCGAAAACAACGGCTGTTTCTTTGCCTTTACCAGCAGGTGAGCCGACAATGCCGCCTGCTGCGGCTGCGGTTAGTCCGCCGCCAAGTGCAAATAGGCCGCAAGCTAGACTTGTGCCTGTACCGACCATTGCGGCTGCAAATGCGCCTTTCAGGCCAACAAAGCTCGGTGTTGCTGCGTATGCCCAAATGCCGCTGATTAGACCAACGATGCCAACGCCACCGCTACTGCTGCTTGAAGAAGAATTGCTCATATTTTTGATACTCCCAGATTAGGTTTTATGTTTATAATTTTAATGTTATGTCTAGTTTTTGGCGCATTTCTTATGTCATGTCAATAGCGTTTATGCTTTTTTTATGTCTTCTTGTCTCTTGTTAAGCGATTGTTATTAAATGTTAAGTCTTTTTTATTTATGTATAGTTAATATTTCTCTAAGCGTAAGTTTATATTTATAGCGGTGGATAGTCTGATTGGTATGCTTGCGCCGCTGTATTATTTCTGGTGACATGGGGATTAGTTTAGTGAATCATACGGATGAAGAGTAATCATGTTAGTTAAAACAAGAATTTTAAGCGTATCTATGGCTGCGGCACTGGTGTTGTCTGGCTGTGCAGGTGGTCAGTATCCACAAAGTGTTTATGGCGCGAATGGTCAAGTTGTTCATGATGATCTCAGCGGTAAAAAAGCTGTTGAATTATATGATGTTGCCCCCAAAGACATGTCTTATGTGAACTTAGAGCCGCGCATTGACCATGAGGTTGTGCAAGGTGATGATGTCGAAGTCTATGATTTGCAGCCGCGTAACGCAAGAATGTCCCATAGCAAGCGCGTTGAAGTGCAGTCTAAAGAGCGTTGGTCGACACTTATTTCTATGTGGCATGGCGGGCTGAATATAGGTTCGTCATTATATGCAGATGAAAAGAAAACATATAACGAGTAGAGCGTGTTAAAGTGAGTGCAATGCAAACACCTTTTAAAATCGCGATTGCTGGGCTAGGTACAGTTGGGCAAGGCGTAGTTGAAATTATCCAGAAAAACGCAGTGCTTATTGAGCAGCGTACAGGGCGAAAAGTTGAAATCTGCGCTGTATCTTCATTTTCTGCGAGTAAAAAACGCGCGGTTGAAATATCACAATATAAATGGGTCGATAATGCGGCTCAGCTTGCCGATTTAGCCGATGTTGATTGTGTGGTAGAGCTTATTGGCGGCGAGAATGGCATTGCGCATGAATTGGTTTCTCATGCTTTGGATAAAGGTAAGCATGTCGTCACGGCAAATAAAGCAATGGTTGCGCGGCACGGCCTTAAACTTGCGCAGAACGCAGAGTTTAAAAACGTCGCGCTGAAGTATGAAGCAGCCGTTGCGGGCGGTATTCCTGCAATAAAAACGTTGATGCAAGGCTTGGCGGCCAATAATATCAAGTCTGTTTTTGGTATTTTAAACGGCACATGTAATTATATTTTATCTGAAATGGGCTTAAGCGGTCGCGGCTTTGATGATGTGCTTAAGGAAGCGCAGGATAAAGGCTATGCCGAAGCTGACCCAACATTTGATGTTGATGGCATTGATAGCGCACATAAATTATGCATTCTTTCTGCATTGGCCTTTGGCGTAAAGCCTGACCTTGATAACGTGCTTGAAGCAACGTCTGGCATTCGCGGCGTAAGTGCGCTTGACTTTAAGATTGCCGAGGAACTGGGCTATAAAATAAAATTGCTGGGCAGTGCGCATCAAAATGATGCGGGTGAAATTGCACAAATGGTTGCGCCTTGTTTGGTGCATAAATCAGCGCAGCTTGCATCTGTTGATGGCTCGTTTAATGCGGTGTTTTTTGATGGTGATTTTGTTGATCAAGTCGTCAATGTCGGGCGCGGCGCAGGGGCGGGGCCAACAGCATCGGCAGTGGTCGCTGACATCATGGATATTATGCGCGGCGACGAAAGCGCAGTCTTTGGCGTTAAAACGCGTGATTTACAAGGCGCAAAATGGATTGATGCATCACAAAATGATGACCGTTTTTATATTCACTTATCGGTTGATGATAAGCCGGGCGTGATGGCGAATATTTCATCTGCGCTCAGTACGCATGGCCTGTCGATTGATGAGCTTATTCAGCGCCATTACCATGTTGATGGCCCTGTGTCGGTTGTGATGACAACGCATAAAACGGCGCGCGGATCTTTGGATCTTGTGCTTGAAAAGCTGAAATCCCTTGAAAGTGTGATTTCAATTGATAGCGTATTTAGAATTATAAAATTTTAACAGGAAGGCAGACCAATGAGTCTTGCGCAAGAAAAGGCGCGCCCCGTTCAGGGCGCTGCATTTGGCATTGAACGTTCTTTGAACAAAGCGCGTTGGGTGATGGCGGAAGAAACGTTAAACGATGTGCAGGATATTATGCGCATCCAAAAAATGCCTGAACTTGTCGCAAAGTTACTGTCATCGCGCGGGATAAAAGGCGATGCGGTTGAACCGTTCATTGACCCGAAATTAGCCCGTGACTTTCCTGACCCGTTTTCAATGCAAGGTATGCGCGCTTTTGCAGATGATATCGCGAGTGAAATTGAAAAAGGCACAAAATTCGCTGTTTTTGGTGATTTTGATGTTGATGGCTCAACGTCTTCGGCGGTGTTTATCCGCTTTTTCCGTGCGCTTGGCACCGAAATCCCATTTTATATTCCTGACCGCATGAGTGAAGGCTATGGCCCGAATGTGAATGCGCTGAAAAACTTGCAAGACCAAGGCGCGGAATATGTGTTTATTGCCGATTGCGGGACGACATCTTTCGATGTAATTAGCGCAGGTAAAGAAATGGGCTTAAAAATCGTCATTTTTGACCACCATGAACCAGAAGATAAGCTGCCGGTCGCGAACCACGTTATTAACCCTAAACGCCATGATGATGATAGCGGTCTTGATGTACTTGCGGCTGTGGGGGTGTGTTACCTTGCCTGCGTTGCCATTAATAATGTGCTGAAAACGCGCGGTTATTATGAAGCCAGGGGGCTGAAAGCACCCGATATGCGCAGCTTGCTTGATTTAGTGGCCTTGGGCACTGTGTGCGATATGGTGCCGCTTACAGGTGCAAACCGCTTGTTTGTTCGCTACGGCCTGCCGATGATTGAACGTCAGAGTAATCTAGGCATCAAAGCGCTCTCAGAGGTCGCAGGCGTGTCGGGAACGGTTGATTCTTACACATGTGGTTTTATGCTCGGTCCACGCATTAACGCAGGTTCTCGCGTCCATAAGGCTTATTTAGGGGCGGAGATGCTTGCCAGTGAAGACGCTGAACATGCAAAAAACATCGCATGGACGCTGAATGATTGTAACGACAAACGCAAATCTATCCAAAACGAAATGATTGAACGTGCGAAGCGTAAAGTTGAGGCCGAGGGGCTTGACCAGCATCCATTATTATTTATTGATGATGAGAAAGGCCACCCAGGGCTAAGCGGCCTTGTCGCGGGGCAAATTAAAGAGCTGTATAACAAGCCATGCTGCGTGGTGACTTACGCGGATGGCGAAGATGGGCGCAGAGAAGGTCGCGGCTCAGGGCGCTCGGTCGCAGGGGTTAATATGGCGAATGCGTTTATTGATGCGCGCCATGCAGGCCATGTGCTGAAAGGCGGCGGTCACGCCATGGCGGGGGGCTTTTCAGTCCTGCCACAACAAAATGAAAGGGTACAAGGGGTT
>DELD01000051.1 GCA_002354205.1 Micavibrio sp. UBA2705
TTGATATTGAACGTGAAGTGCGTTTTTCAACATATGCGACATGGTGGATACGCTCCGCCATACAGGATTATGTGCTGAGAAACTGGTCAATTGTGCGTACAGGCACCACCGCTGCGCAGAAATCATTATTCTTCAACCTGCGCCGATTAAAAGCACAAATTAACAATGAGGACAGCTTTGAAACGGGTCTTAACGCAAATGATGTGTCGTTAATTGCAGAAGAACTCAATGTTAAAGAAGAAGAGGTTTTAAAAATGAATGGTCGCCTTTCTGGTAATGACCAATCATTAAATATGCGCCTTAGTGATGATACCAACGAAGAATGGCAAACATTCCTCGAAGACGATGGCCCGAACCCTGAAGACGTTGTTTTGCAAATGAAGGATTCTAAAAGCCGTTCAGAGTGGCTTAATAGCGCAATGAAAATGCTCAATGAACGTGAAGTGCAGATCATTAAAGACCGCCACTTACAGCACAAGACAGTGACATTAGAAACACTGGGTGATCAGCTTGGCATTAGTAAAGAGCGCGTCAGACAAATCGAAAAACGCGCGATGGAAAAATTAAAAATCTCTTTGGAGGGCTCTCACGAAAACCCAAAAGATTATTATACAAGTTATTAACGAGACTATCCCCCACCCTTAGAAAGAACGCTAACACAGAGCACCGTGTTAGCGTTTTTTTATGGCATCAAAGCTGCTTTAGCATCATAAGACATAAATTATCATCAACCGCATATTGCTGCCCTTGCGTGACAGTAGCGCGATCATAGGTCACGCCGTTACCATCAACATTATAACCGCGCGCTATGTAGATTTGCTGTGCGATGCCAAATTCCGGGCTGACGCTAACGCTTATACCGACTTGCTCTGCGCCGTTTTCTCTCGCACGTTGCTCACAGTGATCAATCAACTGGTTTGCGTAGCCTTGGCGGCGATACTCAGGGGCGATGTACACATCTTGAATCTCAGGAATATTTAAGCGTTTATATAGTGCATATTTAGGGGTGTAATTTAGCGTCGCATAGCCATATATGTCACTCACATCGCCGATAATAAAAAGCGCCCTATCGCCATTTTCGACAGCTTGAAAAACGCTGTCCCACTCATTGTCATGGAAATGGCTTAAATTATCTTGGTTTTTTCGTGTAGCTACGGTGATTTCTGGCATATGTGCTATAGATTTTTACTTTTTATCGCGTTATAAATATTGGTCTAAATCAAGTTTAACGTAGAGCTTTAGGAAATACAAATGACAATGGCGGCAGAAAAGACGGAAATAGAAGTGCAAAGTGAAAATAAAGAGATGAAAGATATCGTGGCGCTATGTAAACGCCGTGGCTTTATTTTTCCTGCATCTGAAATTTATGGTGGTTTTAACGGTTTTTGGGATTACGGGCCACTTGGCGCGGAGCTTAAAAACAATATTCGTGACCTTTGGTGGAAACACATGGTTAAAACGCCGCCGCTTGGCCCTGATGGCCAGCCGCTACAAATTGTTGGGCTTGATAGCTCTATCATTCAAAACCCACGTCTTTGGGAAGCTTCTGGGCATACAACAAGTTTCTCTGACCCAATGGTTGACTGCCGCGAGACAAAAAAACGTTATCGCGCTGACCATTTGGTGATTTACAAAGACAAATCAGGCGCAATGCCGTGGATCGCCGTTTTTGAAGGCGATGAAGCAGACGCCGATGCTGCAAAACGTATGAAGAAAATGGCAAAAAACATCAAGGTTGAAAACTGCGATGTTGCAACGCTCACGGACTTAGACGTTGCTGATTTTGAAAAAATCCTAGGCCCTGATGCGGCGGAAGTCGGCACATTAACGGAGCCAAAAGAATTCAACCTTATGTTTAAAACATATGTCGGGGCAACAGCAAGCGAAGATAACGTGGCTTATCTGCGTCCTGAAACATGCGGCGGTATTTTTGTGAACTATAAAAACGTGCTTGATACAGCGCGCGTTCGTGTACCGTTTGGCATCGCACAGGTTGGTAAAGCGTATCGTAACGAAGTCACACCACGTAACTTTATTTTCCGTTCGCGTGAATTCGAACAAATGGAAATGGAATGGTTCTGCCACCCTGATGATGCCGCAGAATGGAGACAATTCTGGATTGATGAGCGCATGAAATGGTGGAAATCAATCGGCCTTAAAGACGAAAGCTTGATCTTACGTGAGCATGATTCTGACGAACTTGCGCATTATGCGAAAGAAGGCGTTGGCACGGTGGATATCGAATTCCAGTTCCCGTTTAGCTATCCAGGTTTTGGCGAGCTTGAAGGCGTTGCGCATCGCTGTGATTATGACCTTACAAAGCACCAAGAATATTCTGGCCAAAAACTTGAATATATCGACCCACATACAAATGAACGCTACATTCCGCATGTGATAGAGCCTGCCTCTGGCCTGACTCGCGGCGTGCTTGCTGTGATTTGTGATGCGTATACAGTTGATGAAAACCGCCCAAGCGGTGTATTCATGGACTTCCACCCATCGGTCGCCCCGAAAAAAGCGGCGATATTGCCACTTACGGCGAAAGGTGAGCATCCAGAGATTGCAACAAAGCTTTACATGGAGCTGCGTGAACATTATGCGGTTGATTTGGATATCAAGCAGAATATTGGTAAGCGTTACGCCCGCCAAGATGAAATTGGTACGCCATATTGCTTCACCATTGATAACCAAACAGTGGAAGACGGCACAGTTACCGTACGTGACCGTAACACTATGGAACAAGACCGTATCGCACTTGGCGATATCTTGGCTTTCTTACGTGAGAAAATAGGTTAAGATCATGAATACTGATAGCGATCATCATTACGATTTCTTTGTTATTGGCGCAGGTTCTGGCGGGGTACGCAGCGCGCGTATTGCCGCGGGGCACGGCGCTAAGGTTGGCGTGGCTGAGGGGAATCCCCTTGGCGGCACCTGCGTTAATTTAGGCTGCGTGCCGAAAAAGCTTTATGCTTATGCATCTGATTTCCACATGGATTTTGAAGATTCGCGTGGTTATGGCTGGCATACCTCTAAAGCTTTGTTCGACTGGAGCATTTTGAAGTCAAAGAAAGATAATGAAATCGCACGGCTTAACGGCATATATAAACGCCTGCTGGACAATTCAGGCGTAAATATATATGACGACTTTGCGACGTTTCTGGATGCTAAAACATTGAAAATTGGTGATCAAATCGTCACAGCGGATAAAATTCTTATTGCCGTTGGCGGCGTGCCATCGCGTCCAAATATTCAGGGTGCAGAGCATATCCTAACATCTGATGATGTTTTTCAGCGTGATGAGTGGCCTGAAGATATAACCATTCTCGGCGGCGGTTACATTGCAGTTGAAATGGCGCATATTTTCCATGGGCTTGGGCATGTCGTGAACCTGATTTATCGCGGCGACCTTTTCTTACGTGGCTTTGATGATGATTTACGCAAACAGCTTGTCGCAGAAATGAAAATTCAGGGCATCAACCTTATCTTTAATGACAACATTCAAGCTATCGAAGCCAAAGGCGGACTTAAAAAAGTTAGCATGGAAAGCGGTAAGTCATTTGAAACAGGCGAAGTCATAGCTGCGATTGGGCGTGATGCAAATACTGGCAAGCTCGGCCTTGATAAAGCTGGCGTTGAAATGAATGATAACGGGTCAATCCCTGTTAATGATAGCTATGAAACCAACGTGGCGCATATATACGCGGTGGGTGACGTATCTAGCATGTACCAGCTAACCCCTGTTGCCATTAAAGAGGGTCATTTTCTGGCTGATGATTTATTCGGTCCCAATAAAGATGTGAAGACTGTGCATTACGATAATGTGGCAACGGCTGTGTTCTCTCACCCCCCTATTGGCACTGTGGGTTTAAGTGAAAGTGACGCACGCGATAAAGGGCATGATGTTGAGATTTTCCGCACATCCTTCCGCGCGCTCAAGCATACACTCACTGGGCGCGAAGAGAAAACATTGATGAAATTGGTTGTCGACAAAGCAAGTGATAAAGTCCTTGGCGTTCATATGATTGGCACGGATGCACCAGAAATTATTCAGCCCATGGCCATCGCGCTTAACGCAGGCGCAACCAAGGCTGTGTTTGACCGCACAATGCCGGTTCACCCAACGTCGAGCGAAGAATTCGTTACAATGCGCGAGCCTGTAAAATCTTAAACAGATATAATCATAAAATAAAAATAGACGGTAATATAAGGAATATAAAATGGCTCAAGAAGTAGCAAAAGCACAAGCGGCACAAAACTGGACTCCTGATAGTTGGAGAAATAAGGAAGCATTACAGTTGCCGAATTACCCAGACCAAGCCAAGGTAAAAGAAACCGAAGATATTATCCGTCAGATGCCGCCGCTTGTTTTTGCAGGAGAAGCACGCAGGTTAAAAAGCCACCTTGCGAAAGTTGCAAATGGCGAAGCATTTTTACTACAAGGCGGGGATTGCGCTGAAAGCTTTGCAGAATTTAGCGCTGTAAAAATCCGCGATACATTCCGTGTTTTACTGCAAATGTCTGTTGCGATGACCTATGGCGGTTCAATTCCTGTTGTGAAAATGGGTCGCATGGCAGGCCAGTTTGCCAAGCCACGCTCCGCTGACATGGAAACGATTAATGGCGTAACGCTGCCAAGTTACCGCGGCGACATTATTAACAGCCTTGAATTTACCGAAGAAGCGCGCGTGCCTTCACCAAAACGTATGCTCCGTGCCTATAATCAATCTGCGGCAACGCTGAATCTTTTACGCGCATTTGCCAAAGGCGGCTATGCTGACCTTCATAAAATATCGAAATGGACTCTGGAATTCACAGAAAACACCGCGCAAGCCAAGCGTTATGACGAGATCAGTGAACGCATTACTGACGCACTAAACTTCATGGAAGCCTGCGGCATAACGGGCGACCAAATGCCTGAAGTTATTCGTGAAACGGAATTTTACACCTGCCATGAAGCCTTGCTTCTCCCTTATGAAGAAGCTTTAGTACGCACCGATAGTATTACAGGCGAATATTATGACTGTTCAGCGCATTTCGTCTGGATTGGCGCGCGTACAAACCAAGCACAAAACGCGCAAGTTGAATTCGTCCGCGGCATTAAAAACCCGCTCGGCTTAAAAGTGCCGCCGACAATGTCGCCTGATGATTTGATGGAGCTTATCGACACATTAAGCCCCGAAAACGAAGCGGGTCGCTTAACATTAATTGCGCGTATGGGTGCAGGCAACGTTGAAGAAAAACTCGCCCCTCTTGTTCGCCGCGTCAAAGAAGAAGGCCGCAAAGTTGCGTGGGTCTGTGACCCTATGCATGGCAATGTTGAAACCGCAGAATCTGGTTATAAAACGCGCCGCTTTGAAAATATCCTTTCAGAAGTAAATGAATTTTTTGATGTTCATAAGGGCGAAGGTACACATGCAGGCGGCGTTCACCTTGAAATGACAGGCCAAGACGTGACAGAATGCACTGGCGGTCTATATGGTATTAAAGACGAAGACCTATCAAACCGCTATCACACGCATTGTGATCCGCGTTTGAATGCTTCACAAGCTCTTGAATTGGCGTTCTTAATTGCTGACCGCCTTAAAGAGAACAAGAAGTAGATCTAAACTGAACTGAACTGAGTTGATATGCACCCTATTTTGCGAACATCCATAGCACAGGTCAACCCCATTGTCGGGGATTTAAAAGGCAATGTTGCGCGCATTTTAGATGCGGCGCTTACCCATGGCGGCGAGAGTGATTTAATCATATATCCTGAACTTTCAGTTTGTGGTTATCCGCCTGATGATCTTGTTTTAAAACCGTTCTTTGTTGAGCGCTGCCAAGATGCATTAGAGCAAATCATTGCGCAATCTACTGATATTGACGCAGCTTTGGTCGTTTCAGCCCCAGAAGCAGACAGCGCAAAAATTTATAATACCGCTTATGTCGTTCATAACGGCAAAATCATTCATAAGGTAAGAAAAAAACACCTGCCTAATTATGGTGTATTTGATGAAATGCGTATATTTGCGCAGGGTGATCTTTCTGGCTGTTTTGAACATAAAGGCGTTAAAGTTGGCCTGATGGTCTGTGAGGACATTTGGTATGATGATGTATGCTCCGCGCTTAAAAAAGACGGTGCGCAGCTTCTTATCAGCATTAATGCAAGCCCTTATGAAGTCAATAAAACGGACACGCGCGAGCATCATGTGCTCAAACGCGTTGAAGAAAACGCTTTGCCACTGATCTACGTTAACCAGATTGGCGGGCAAGATGAGATTGTCTTTGATGGCGCATCTTTTGTTATGCAAGCACAAGGGCAAATTATTTATAAAGCCAAAAACTTTGAAGAAGATTTTGAAACAATTTCATGGCACGCCGATGGTAACGGACATTTAATGGCGGATACGCACCGCATTGAACAAGACCATGACCGCCTTGAAATTATTTATGCGGCCTGCGTAATTGGGCTACGTGATTATGTGTTTAAAAACGGCTTTAAAGGCGGCATTATCGGTCTTTCCGGCGGTATAGACAGTGCGCTTACTGCTGCTATGGCGGTGGATGCGCTCGGCGCAATGAATGTACGCTGCGTGATGATGCCGACTGAGTTCACATCAGATATGAGCCTTGAAGACGCACAAAAATGCGCAGATGCGCTTGGCGTTACTTACGAAACTATTGATGTCACCCCTGCCCTTAATGCTTATGGGGATATGATCCCTGATTTACATGGCGTGGCGCATGAAAATATACAATCCCGCGCACGCGGCGTGACGTTAATGGCGTTGTCAAATCTTACGGGGCATATGGTGCTGTCGACGGGCAATAAATCAGAGATGGCTGTCGGCTACGCCACACTTTACGGTGATATGTGTGGTGGCTTTAATCCGTTGAAAGACTTATATAAAACAGAAGTTTACGCATTGTCTAAATGGCGAAATGAGAACAAGCCCGTTATCGGCCTTGGCCCGCATGGAGAAGTCATACCAGAGCGCATCATCACCCGCCCACCAAGCGCTGAGTTACGCGCCGATCAGGTCGACCAAGACAGCCTGCCTGAATATGATGTGCTTGATGACGTTTTACGCTGTCTTATTGAACGCGATATGAGCATAGAGGCCATTACACGCCGCGGTCATGACCAAGAGATCGTGAGCAAGATATGGCGTTTACTGGATATCGCTGAGTATAAGCGCCGGCAATCATGCCCTGGGGTTAAAATCACATCACGCGCATTTGGACGTGACCGCCGCTATCCTATTACAAATAAATTCTTTAATACAGTTGCAGATTAGCGCATTTCACGCTATGAAAACTAAGGGTACGCTCCCAAACTAAACACTTAACTTATAATGAGTAACACATGTCAGATAATAACGTAAAAGTCCGCTTCGCCCCTTCGCCAACAGGAATGCTTCATGTTGGTAACGCACGTACAGCCCTTATTTCATGGCTGTTTACGCGCTCTAAGCAGGGTAAGTTTTTATTGCGCATTGACGACACCGACCAAGAACGCTCAAAGAAAGAATATGAAGACGCGATCATCCAAAGCCTTGAATGGCTTGGCATGGACTGGGATGAAAATGCCCGTCAGCGTGACCGATTTGATCGTTACAATGAATGTATTGAAAAACTGAAATCAGAAGGCCGTATCTATGCTTGCTATGAAACGTCTGATGAGCTTGCACTAAAAAGGAAAGTCCTGCTTAACCGAGGCTTACCGCCTATTTATGACCGCGCAGCACTTGAGCTTAGCGCTGATGATATTGCCAAGTTTGAAGCCGAAGGCCGCACGCCGCATTGGCGCTTCAAACTGATGCACACACCAATACACTGGAATGACGAAGTGCGCGGCGATGTAAACTTTAAAGGCGAAGATTTATCTGACCCTGTTGTTATCCGTGAAGATGGCAGCCCGCTTTACCACTTATGTTCTGTGATTGATGATGTTGATTATAACATTACCCATGTTATTCGCGGTGAAGACCATGTATCAAACACCGCGACACATATTCAAATGTTTGAAGCACTTGGCGCTACTCCACCCAAATTTGCGCATTTACCGCTGCTTTCAGATGGCGAAGGCGGTAAGCTTTCTAAACGTTTGGGCTCACTTAGCATCATTGACATTCGCGATGAAGATGGTTTAGAGCCTATGGCAGTGGTCAGTTTAATGGCACGCCTTGGCACGTCAGACCCTATCGAAGCTTTTCGCGATGTTCAGCCATTAATCGATAGTTTCTCTTTTTCTAAATTTGGCCGCGGCACACCGAAGTTTGATTCAAATGACTTGCTGCGTCTGAATAAAAAGATTTTGCATGAAACATCATTTGCTGATGTGAAAGAACGCCTAAACATTCCTGAAATGGACGAAGTGTTCTGGAACACCACGCGCCCGAATTTGAACAAGCTTTCAGACGCGGCGGAATGGTGGAATGTTGTTAACGGCCCTGTTACCCCCGTTATCGAAGATGATGAATTCGCCACGCAAGCGGCAAGCTTATTACCCGCTGCGCCGTGGGATGAAAATACATGGCAAGAATGGACATCTGCAATTAAAGAGCAGACAGGTCGCAAAGGTAAGCAGTTATTTATGCCGCTACGCCAAGCCCTTACTGGTATGGAACATGGACCGGAACTCGCTGTTCTTTTGCCTTTAATTGGTCCAGAACGTGCATTAAGCCGCCTGCAAACAAAAAAAGCAGCATAAAAAGTCAGTACATAAAGCAAGTATTCGCCATGTTACAGCCGTCAATGATTTTAGTTAACCCACAAATGGGCGAGAACATTGGCGGCACTGCACGCGCCATGCTCAATTGTGGACTTGATAGCCTTAAACTGGTCAATCCGCGTGATGGCTGGCCTAATGAGCGTGCAAACGTCATGTCATCAGGCGCGTTAGAGATTATGCCCGAGGTTGAAGTATTTGATGATACGGCGAGCGCCTTAGCAGAATATCAATATATTTACGCCACCACAGCGCGCCCACGCGATATGGTCAAACCAGTACTTACGCCAGAGCAAGCAGGCGTTGACATCTATAAACGTATGGCGCAGGGGCAAAAATGCGCTGTGATGTTTGGCTGTGAGCGTGCAGGCCTTGCCAATGATGATGTCGCCATGGCGCATAGCATTATAACCGTACCGCTTAACCCTGATTTTGCATCACTCAACTTATCGCAGGCCGTATTGCTGATGGCTTATGAATGTTCTAAGCATGCGCTCAGTGATGTGGATGTTACCAACCCTGATGAAGCGCCCGCGCCGATGGGGGAACTGGATAATCTATTTTCACGCCTTGAAAATGCCCTCGCTGACAAACGCTTTTTCAAGGAAGAACACCGCCAACGCGCCACCATGCGCAACATCAGGAATATGTATACTCGCGCAGAGCTGAGTCCGCAGGAAGTAAAGACCTTTCACGGCATCATTTCCGCGCTTACGAAAAATGATTCGTAAACAGCTTTATCCCCAACAAAAGTCTTTTCCCTTGTTTTATAGAAATTAATATGCTTATATCACCACAATAATAATAATAAAGGGTGTGTTAGTTTTTGCGTCTATGCTTATAGGCGTAAGGCATTGTTGTTGCTAAACTTACAGCCTAATGGGGAAACGTTATGACATCTAAATCCGTAAAAGATTTCAATGGAAACGCTAAATACACCGCGATATATTCGCGCGATGATTTACCCTCATTCTTCGGTCTTAACCATGACCTTTACTTCTCAAAGCAGCGCGAAAAACGTACAAGCGTCGCCTATTTCCCTAGCACAGGGTCAATACAGGGCGCCGGTTCATTTGTTGAACATAACGATGATGGCAGTATTACGCTGCGTATTGAACACTGGCTACATGAACCAAATAACAAAAATACACGCACACCATTTCTGACATTAAAATTCTCGCCAAGCCCAAAAAACAAAGCGGCATTTGTTTTGAACGAAGCGAAGCTACAGAACAAAAGCTTAGATGTGCATAATGCGGGGGTAGTTTCAAATATCGAGGCGATGTTTACCGAACTTACGCAAGATTTAAGAAATGAACGCACGCCGCCAAATTTGATGGAAGCTGCAGCGGAATATAAATTCAAAACATCCGCAATGCCGGGCATTTTCAAAACAGGCGCAGCGCGCAATGCTTATACCCGCGCCGGTGGCCGTCCGCAGCGTACATTAGACATCCCCACAGACTATCTTGATAGTCTTTTGGGGCTCGACCAAGACGAATCAACAGTGAACTGTAAAGATTTAAAGCGACGCTCAGTATTACGCGACCCAGATACAAAAAGCTCTCAGCTTGTGCAGGAACTAACTTTAAAGCGCGGTTGTACGAAACGCGACCGTAAAATTTATCTCTCCGCTACCATGAAAGCGACTGAAGGGCATGATAAGCCTGATGAAAGCAAAACAGCGGATTTATTTAACCTTGTTTTACGCCCAAAAAACAACGTTAAGGTTAAAGATGCTGACGCTGTAACATCGATCAAATCATTAAATATATGCGGCGCTGACCTTGATAAAAAAGACCACAAAGATTTAGTGCGCGGCCTAAACTTTGTGCGTGATTTTACCGTCCCTACTTTGGCTGGCGTACCAACTGACCCGCAAGAAATTATCCGTTACACGCATTTGCAAGAAGAGCTATCACCGCTGCCAGATATGGCTAAAAATGAAGAATCTCAGGTCTTTATCCGCGCCATTGGTGGTAACCCGACAGATATTCATATCAAGAATGAAGAAGAAGGCATTGGCGCAAACGCATGGCATTATCATGTGCGTGAAAAGAACGATAAAGGCGGCATAGATGCAATTAACTTCGGTATTGATGCTGGTATTAAGCCGCTTAATACTGATAAAACAGGCTATGATGGCTTTTTCTCTTACCTTGGTGATTTCTTCCCGCACCGTACGAATGATAAACACACTCCAAAATTCCCAACCAAAGACTGGCTGATCACAGAACGCCATATTGACCACATTAACGGCCTCGCTTTTGCGATTATGTCTGGGTATAAGATTGAAAACGTTCACATGTCGGATACTTCGCGTGATGAACTTGTCTCGCTATTGAAATCAAACGGTGTGAACCCTGAATGGTATCCTAAGTTTCATGTTATTGAGCCAAACGAAGAATTTAAAATCGGCAACGTGAAAATCAAAGCGATTGAAACGCCGCACTCCACAAAATCCTTCGCTTATTTGCTGAACTTCCCAAAGGGTGGGAGCCATATGCATTTCGGCGACACCAAGCTTTCATCTGTTGTTACACATGGTAAAGCCACCGAAGCAGAATTCCTTGCTCAATTAAAAGAACACGGCCCTGTTGAAAGCGCGCTTATTGACTGTACGCGCATTATGCAAGAAGACGAAGCCAAGCCTGAAGATGACGTTGCGTTAGAAATGTATGAAGATACAATGTCGCAAGAAGGCAAGAACATCGTATCAACGCAAATTGGTTCGAACTTTCCACGCTTGCTCTCTAAACTCGCCGTTGCGGGTAAAACAGGCCATGATATGGTGCTGTTTGGTCAGGCTATTCACCGTGCACGTAAGCAGTTAAACCTGAAATGCCTTGAAGATGATGAGCGCACAAAGTTTGTTGAGCTCCTCAATAAACTTGAATACCCAAAAGACGTTATTGACCGCGTTATGGTTGCCGAAAATACATTTAATGAAATTGCCAAAGCCTTGGGCGTTGACGTTATAAACTATTCAGCGAACGGTAAAAAAGCGCAGGCTGTACTGAACAACGAAACAACGAAGCCAAACTGGCTTGTCTTCACGGGTTCACATTTTGAACCGAAATCATGGATGCACCGTTTTGTTTACCGTACAGAACCAGCCCTGAAGAACATTCAGCACGAAGATTATTGGGTGCTAGGCTCTCAATATGCCATCCCTGGTAATGAAAAAAGCTATAATTACGGCTATGCAGATTTAGAACGCCGCGGCTTTAATGTTATTCATCGCCATACATCTGGTCATGATGGCCAGAAAGCTTGGGAGAAAATCCTAAGCAGCATTGATGCGAAATACGGCATTACAGGACATGGCGACCAAGAACAGCGTAAAGCAGGTACAGAGTTCCTTGAAAAAGTTGGCGTTATTCCGATGAACCCAACCGAACAAGATTTCATGCAAGTAACGCCTGGTAAACTTGACATCACTGCGCAGCACCCTTCTATACGTATTTATTACCGTTACCAGCGCCCGAAAGACCAATATTGGGGCTCGGTTGAAGATATCGACTTCTTCGCATCCAAATCTCAGCCTGCATTACGCAATGAAGCGGGTCAGCTTATCCGTCAGGCGCATGATTTAATGGCGCATCCGACAAACCAGTTTAACGCCAAGCGCAAAAGCGCATCAATGTTGGTTGCAAGTTCTGGTGATGTTGAAGACATTATGCTGAACATCAGCGAAGCTAATCTTATCCCAAAAGAGCACCGCGTTAAAATGTCACTGCCTGATTGGAAAGTCAGCAATGGTATCCTCAACGAATTTATGTATGACGTTGAAACCACTGGCCTTGGCCCTTATGCGCGCGTACACCAATTTGCCGCTATCCGCCGTGATACCAACGGTAAATTACTTGAAAACATCAATATTCGCAGCAAACTCGACAAGCACATATTGTTTGACTTGGAAGGCATGATTGCAACAGGCACAATGCCAAAAGACCTTTACACACAAGGCGTTGGCCAACGTGAGTTTTCACTGCAAATGTATGACGCATTTGAAAAAATGCAATTCATTGATGAACAAACACGCGATGGCAAAAAGCTTTATATTGACCAATCAAAACCTGCTGTTGACCCACGCCAGCGCGTCAACGCACAAAAGAAACAAGATGCGGCAACACCGCCAAGTGATGACGAACTGAGAAAAAGAGACCGCCGCATTCACCCATATATGCGCAAATCTATTAAGCCTATATTTAATAAAAAGGCAGCGCCACCAGAAGCTGTTCTTAAAGGCACATTTGTTAAAGGCCTTGTTGGCGGCTACAACAATACAGGTTTTGATGACCCGCGTATTCGTATGGAATGTTTTGCAGCAGGTTATGCAAGCTTTTTCCCTACGAACCGTAGTATGCGCCGTTTTGACACGCGTAATATCGCCCGTGCATTTTACTACTTCCGTCCTGACCGCTTCAACGTGAAGACTAAAGGCGAAAATAACCCTGAATGTGATGAAAAGGTCAAAGATTTCCTTGATTTCACGGTGAAGGGCTTAGCGCTTGCTAACGGCCTTAAATATAGTGAAGACGCAGCCCATGACGCTGATTATGATGTGAAACTACAGTTTAAACTGCTCGACCACATGCGTAACATCGACCCAGAGCTTTACACGCAGATGATTATGAACACCGATAAAGCGCAGATTAAAGGCTTCTTACGTGGCGCGAAAAATGGTCATGTTTATCAACGCCCATTGGTCAGCTATGTTGACAATCGCGCCCTAAATGCACAGCGTCACGTTGGCTTTATGGTTGGTACATCAAACATTCCATCGCTTTGTAACAAAGCTGTATTGTTTAACGCTGAAGATTTCGACCCGAAAGACTTTGATGATATCAGCGCAAGCGATATAGCGGAGATCATGTCTAATCCTGATCACCACTTACATAAAGCGTTTAATATTATTGATATTTCCAAGAACCCTATCGTTCTTGAATCTGATCGCGCGTTCCGCCTTGGTACGCGTATTCCACAAGAACAGATAAAAGAACGTAAGCGTTATATGGAACGCAACCCAATTTTGGCGGAAAAAGTCATTAAAGCTTTAGAAACAGCGCGACTTATCCCTGATGGTCAGCCGCATCACAGTATTGAGAAACGCTTCATTGGCATGGCGAGCTTTAGGCTTTCGCCTAATGATAAAGAGCTTTCAGCCCTTTATGAGCCAGTCGCAGAAGAGTTCACGAATGAAAAATACGCAAAAACACTAAACAAGCAACGCGCACGCGCTTTAGACAGCGTTGAAATGGATGAATTGCGTGAACGTTATGTGTTGCAGCTTTATAACGACCCAAATGGCCGTGAATTCCTGCATAAGGACGATCAGCTTTACGCCCGTGCCCTTACCCGCGCTTATTTCTGCGGTGAGCTTGAGGTCAGCAATCCATTCCAATCACCGGTTTCAATCTACCAGCTTAAAAAGCAGGTCGAAAAAGCGAAAATTACTTACGCCGATGATATTAAAAACGGTTCAAAAATTGGAAAAATCATTGCCCAAGCAGAGAAAATCGTCAGTGAGCGCATAGAAGACCCTGATTTGATGATCACGCCAGAAGATAGAGAGATTCTTCGCCTGTATAGCCCGCGTAAACAGCGCAAGTACAGAACACCTTTGGCGCGCAATGACAATGCGAATCCCGAATCCCCTACCCGCAAACTCGGCTAACCATAATTTTACTGTGTTTTTGAAGTAAATAAACGCGCTTCGCAAGTTGCATTATAGAAAATAAATCATTTTCTATAATGCAACCGCATTCATGGGCTTTAACTTATGTATATGCAAAGTTTTATTTATTAAAAATTGAAGATTGTTTCCATAGTTGCAACCTCACCCAATACTGCTTTTTGATAAATATAAATAAACGCAATGTAATTATAAGTAATTACAAGTATAAAGTTTCACTTTTGAGGTACCTCAAAGTAAATAAAATATTATTACTATTATTGATATGAAAATGAAACTTTTATACATGACATGCAAAAAAAAGCTTGCATAAACGGATTATATTTACTATAAAGATCTTACACACCCTCTATTACCGCCGTTTGTCCGGAGAATTTATTTTCTCCGGACTTTTTTTATCAAACTTTCCATTTTCCACAATTAGGCCATCCGCCATTAACTGCGGCGAAGCACACGAAAGCTTACATCTATTGTTACATTGAGCGTTTCAAGCCGCGCTGCGTGCGCCCTTTTCTCTGGCTTGGCTTTAAAGAAATGTGGGGTCATGAGAAGCAAATCATTGATTTGCTTCTTATTTAACGCCCCTGACTTACCGCAATAGATATAGGATTCTTGCAAGGTAAAGCCAAGTATTTCTGCGGTGGTTATGTCTGGCGGTGGCTGCTTGCGTACATCGTCGTAAACAATTTCCCGCAATTCCATTAGATGGCCCATTCCAGATTCAACCAATATGATGATACCGTCAGGCTTAAGCGCCGCAGCAAAAGCTTCATAAATGGGGTAACCGAACATACAAATTATACAATCTAGGCTGCCCTGCATAACAGGCGGCTTTCTGTTTGTGCCAACAACCCATGTTATATTTTGCCTGTTGCGTTTAGCGGCGCTCAAGACTGCATGTTTGGATATATCCATACCAATGGCGGCGCATGTGCCATCCTGCCCTCTCAGGCCATCCTCAGCCCCTAAACTGCGCACGAAACGGTCAAGGTAATATCCTTCACCGCAACCTGCATCTAAGACGTTATATTGGGCATTACTGTGTCGCGCGATAATATCTTCATGTATTATTGTATTAAGCTTATCTGATACTGCGTTATATATACCGCCATTTAAGAAACGCTGCCGCGCTAGCACCATATCTTTGCTATCCCCAGGGTCTTTGGAACGCTTATCTTGTACGGATAATAAATTCACATGTCCTTGCTTTGCGATATCAAAGCTATGGCCTGCGGCGCAATTAAATTGCTTTCCATCAACAGTTTTAACTAGCGCCATTGCGTCTAAGGGGCATGATAAATTATCGGCAGATACAATTTTCATGAATACAGACACCTAAAATAAAAATTACGATAATATTAAGGGAAAAATGGCGCGCCCTGCAGGACTCGAACCTGCAACCGTTCGCTTAGAAGGCGAGTGCTCTATCCGGTTGAGCTAAGGGCGCATAAGACATGACTTAATCTGCATGTTTATTATCACTAAAACATATAAGCAAACAAGCTTTTATTCGTCAAAAGGTACATATTTGAAGTTATCACCATAGTTACGCGGCAATATTTTACGCTTGCGTTCTTTCTCAATGCTCCATTCCCAGCCCATTTTCTGCGCATAGGAAATCGCCTCATCACAAGATGTAAATTTCAGTTTCACTTGGTTGGTTGTGTCACCAGATTGCGTCCAGCCCATAAGCGGCTCAGGTGAGCGCGCTGTATATTGCACAAATTCAAGCTGCCATTGTTTTGTTTTGGCTAGGCCTGATTGCATTGTGTTTTTGCTAGGTTTAAAAATTTTGACTTGCATGGTTCACCTTGCTTCATAAGGGCTTTATTAAAAGCATCGTAAGATTCTACAACTATCTTAGTTAACTATACCTAAAAAAACAATGCTGTTTATAGTCGTCGCTAAATAGATTTGAATAACTGGCGTGTGAACAAAGCGCTAACCGCGCCAATCAATAAGAAAGGTAAGAAGTGATAGATAAAGGCATGTGACGCATGGTCTTGCTGACAAGTAAGGCGCAGGCATATCCAGCCAAATGAAAACATCGAAATTAGCGCCATAAAATGCAGCCAATAAGGATGCGTTGATGCGCCGCGCTTGGCTAAATAGGCTAGCGCGGCGAGTGGGATAACCACAAATATAATCCCCCAATCAAAACAAGGATAATGATTGAGGATTTCTAAGAACCCACTTTCTAGCGTATCTATCACTGTACGATATATCGTCCACATTAAAAACACAGCTACCATGACAAGAGGCAGCGCCACAACGCGCTTTAACTCTGGGCCTGATACAGGCACCATCAAACGCAGCGCCGCATAGGCCGAACCGCAGCCCATAATAAACGAAATCAAAACATCAAAAGACAGGCTTGTGTTAAGAAGGTAATGAAAAACATTATTGCGCAGTGGTATACCAACAAGCACAATGGCCGCAATGTAGACAAATGACACGGCAAGCCAAAGCGCCATACGTTTAGGCACGCTAAAGATACGCTTTTGCGGCTCTAGCGACTGCGTTAAATGCTCGCTTAACGCGTCCAGCCTTGCGCTGCGCTTATTGATGTCGATATCGTCTTGCGGCATATCATTTTCAGTCATTTCAAAATTTCCTTTAAACGCTTGGCTGTACGGTGCACAGAAACCTTCACCGCCGATACGCTCATATTCTTTATTTTTGCGACTTCTTTCGCGCTATACCCCTCCAAACGGCTTAAAACGAAAATCGCCCGCGGCCTATCGGGGATACTCAGCAATGCCTTTTCTATATCTGTATATTCGGCGTGATGGTCACCAATAGTTACATGGGGGGCCGCATTCTTTTCCACCATATCCTCAAAGGATTGGTTATCTTGGCTCTTACTGGCGTAAACCTTGCGCAAGAAGTCTGCTTTACGGTAATGAAGGATCGTTGTGACCCACGCTTTAAAACTGCGCGCAGAGTCATATGTTGGCAGCGCCTTATGCATAGATATCAGCATATCCTGCACAATATCATCCGCCCATTCTGGGTGCGCCAATGCGCCGGAAAGCACAGCACGTGCATAAGGGATAAGTTCTTTGATTAATTGCTGGTATGCGCGCTTATCGCCAGACTGCGCCTGCGCAGCCAAAACGTTCCAATTCTGATAAAATGCTGATTTATCAATAACCATGGCGGATAGAATAAATTTTAAACGCAAAACTGTACAGCGAAAAGTTATAACGCGAACTAATTATGGGACATTGATTTGTAGAAGGTAAGTAGTATCTGGTAATAGTCTTGTGGGTTTTTAAAATGGTCGGAGCGGAGAGATTTGAACTCCCGACCCTCTGTACCCAAAACAGATGCGCTACCAGGCTGCGCTACGCTCCGAACATGGAGTGATTAAATATCAAACTCGCACTCTATGTGCAAGCCTTTTTTTAAGAATTATCATTAAAAATGATCAAAAACGACTTTATCACCAATAGAGATGCCATATTTGTCAACAATGCCTGCATTGACTTCAATAGCCGCGCGCGATAGCCCGCCTGATGGTATAGGTGTTAAATCGTGCGGTTTAGCGCCTTTGTGAATGTGAATAACCGTGTTGTCAGAACCGACAAAAATCATATCAAGCGGAATAAGCGTGTTCTTCATCCAAAAATAGCTGTGCTGCGGCGATGGATAGGTAAAAATCATACCGTGATCGTCCGGCATAGATTCTCTGTGCATCAAGCCCTTTTCTTGCTCTTTATGGCTCGCAGCAAGCTCCACCTTAAACGCGATGCTTTGGCCTGATGATTGCGAAATTATTGATAAGGGGTATAACGCCCCCTGATTCGTTGTTGCATCGTTCTTACAGCCAGACAAACAAAAGCCTAGGCATAAAAAAACGGCCCAGAAAAATAAGTTCTTAGTGAAAGTTTTCTGAGCCGTTTTAATCATTTTATAAACCTATCTAAAAATAGAAGAAATATGCATATATCGTTGCAATTAATACTGTAACAATCATTAGCGGAAATGCAAGAGCCATAAATTTAAGGAAAGATATACTCTGCCCTGCTCTCGCCGCGTAACTTGCGACCATCACGTTCGCACTTGCACCAACAATAGAGCCGTTACCGCCAAGGCATGCACCAATCGACAATGACCACCATAATGGTTCAAGCATTTCTTTGCCGCCAAAGTCCGTTGCCATTGAATTGATTACAGGGATCAGCGTTGCAACAAACGGAATGTTATTAATAAAGGCCGAAGCAATGGTCGAAACCCACATAATGGTCATACCAGTCATCACAAGGTCGCCTTGCGTGACGTCAACAATCCAATGCGCGACAATGGCCAGCAAACCGCTATGCTCAACGCCTGTGACGATGATAAACAGACCAATAAAGAAGAAGATTGTATCCCACTCCACTTCGCCAAAGGCTTTGTGAATGCGTTTACCCTGCTCTTCTTTGCTGACAGAAAACGTATCAAGCAACATCAATAACGCACCGCCAGATAGCGCAACTGTACCAGGCTCAAAACCATGTGCGTGACCAATTGTAAATCCGGCAAGAACCAAAGCGAGCACGAATAATGACTTGTAAAGCAAAGGCTTGTCAGTCAAGGCTGAGGCCGCATCGTAACGAAGCAAGTGCGCACGCGCACGCATCGACGTTTGCATTTTACGCCCCCAAACAATATCAAAAAATAGGAATAGGAATATACCAACAAATACAGCTGGCGGCCCAACATTATAAACAAAGTCCATAAAGCCAAAACCAACCGCAGAGCCAATCAAAATATTCGGCGGATCACCAATAAGGGTCGCCATACCACCAACATTAGAAAAGAAAATCTGTGAAAAAAGAAATGGATACGGATTTAACTTCAACTGTTCTGTTAACAGTAAGGTTATCGGAACAATCAGCATGACTGTCGTCACATTATCAAGCAAGGCAGAGAATACAGCCGTGATTAACGATAGGACGACAAGTAAAGCCCGCGGATTAGCCCGCACCGTTTTTGCCGATATAATCGCGACATACTGGAAAAAGCCAGAGCGCTGCATAATACCAACAAGCACCATCATACCAATCAAGAGAAAGACCGTATTAAAATCAATCCCTTGAATAGCCAAATGCTGGTTAACAATACCAAGATAAATCATCGCTACCGCGCCAAGCAAGGCGATAACAGTTTGATGGATTTTTTCAGTTATAATAAAAAAGTAGACAATGAAAAGTACCGCACATGCGGCAATCATGGGGCTTACGCCCAATATTGCCTCTGGCACTATATGAGTTTGTTCGATAGACATTTTACCCTCGATAGGTTTTTTGTAATTTTTATGAAGTTTTTTCTATGGTTATTCTGCGCCAGATTGTTCTGATGCTTCTTCCTTCTCTACTTCGTCAAGAACTTCTAAAAGCTCACTAAATAAAGATTGTTCAGAAATTAAGCCGACAAACTTACCTGTATTTTCTTCCAATACCGGCAATGGGCTACCATATTTAACAATTAAGCGCGTTGCTTCCCATGTTGGCGTGTCAGGCGACACAACACATACATCTTTAAACAGATGATTTTTAACGGGGTTTTTGTAAACTTTGCGCAAACGCTTTGCAACGCCTGGGGACGCACCAATAACAAAGTTTAGGCGCTGAAGGCCGTCTTCCATCTTCACGGAAACAGGCAGGAGTTCATTAAGTAAGTGGCTGTAACCAAACATACCAAGCAATACATTATTTTCATCAATGACGGGAACGTGACGTATTCTATTTTCTTCCATGATGGACATCACATGTTCAACGGTGTCATCAGGTTTACAAGAAATAACATCAGTAATCATTGCATTTCTACAAGGCATTATATCTTCTTTCTTATTGTTTTTATAATTTACACACCTCTATCATGAAGATATTCATAACGAGATTGCGGCACTATGCTCCCCTAAAAAACATATTTCAACGTTTTTTTTGCACTGCCGCATAATATGTTAATTAATTGTTTGAAATACAATAAAAATAATTATGAAAAAAAACTATCGATTTAAGAAGGCCTGCACTTCTTCAAACACCGCATCACGCTTTAACGCATTATGACCAGCGCCAGAATGAATGGATAATTCCTTAGGTTCACGAGCAGCATTAAACAGCGCCTTGCCATGCGCCGCCGGAATGACCTCATCTTGTTCAGCCAACATCATCAGCACCGGCATATCAATATCCGCAATACGGCCTATATTGTCGAAATGATCCTTCAATAAATATTTCAAACCAAGAACAAACCAATATTTTCCCTTCGCGACATTCAAAATAGAATCATATGGCACTTCAAGTACCAGAGCCTTTGCATTATATTTCTGCGCCAAATAGGTTGCTGGGCCGCTGCCTAACGACTCACCATAAAGGACGATTTGGCTTTCCTCTAAACCAATATATTTTAAATAAGCATAATAAGCCTCAGCGTCTTGATATATACTTTTTTCAGATGGCGCGCCCGTATTGCCGCCGTAACCAGAATATTCAGCGAGTAAAAGCCCGTATCCATCCTTGATGAAATCTTGCAGAGCATCATAACGCGGGGCGACATTGCCGCCATTACCATGGAAATGTAAAATTGTCGGCTTATCTGGGTCCGCGGCTTCTATATACCAACCCTTTGGCGAAAAACCGCGTTTCGTGACGTCTAAAGCGTAAACCTCACTTACCGCTGCGGGGGCTGGGCTTGCACCATAAGGATGGTAAAGCATATCTCTCTGCCCAGAATAAAGATAAGTGAGAAGCCCTGAATAAGCGCAAATAAAGTAAAATAGGTACGTCACGCCGTTTTTCTTCCAGTTTTTCTTTTTCGCCATAATAACCGCCCTTGATTAAATATCTATGTTGCCTTGGTATAGCTTCTTATACGGCCCATTGCTTTTTATAAGCGTATCATGCTGTCCTTGCTGCACAATCCGCCCTTTATCAATGTACACAATATTATCAGCGCCCTGAATACTTGACAGCCTATGCGCAATGATTAATGTCGTGCGCCCTTTTTGCAACTTGTTTAACGTCTGCTGAATCAATTTTTCAGATTCGTTATCAAGCGCAGATGTCGCCTCATCCAATAACAATATCGGCGCTTCTTTTAGCAGCGCACGTGCTATAGATATGCGCTGCTTCTGACCTCCCGATAGGCGCGTGCCCTGCTCCCCTAGCCTTGTATTGTATCCATCTGGTAGCGATAAAATAAAGTCATGGATTGCCGCTTCTTTTGCCGCGGCGATAACTTTGTCTTGGTCAATTTCATCCGTCCCGTAAGCAATGTTACGGGTGACAGTATCATCAAAGATAAACACATCCTGTGATACGAGTGCGATATGCCCTCTTAAACATTCCGTGGTTAAGCCTTGAATATTTTCGCCGTTAATTTCAATACTCCCCGCGCCAACATCAAAGAAACGCGGCAACATATTCATCAAGGTTGTCTTGCCGCTACCCGACGGGCCAACGAAAGCAGTCACTGTTTGTGGCTTTAACGTTAGGGTAAAATCATCAATTAATGCACCATCAGCATCATCATAGGCGAAAGACACATTTTTATATGCAATCTCAGCCTGTTCAAAATCAATTGTTTTTGCGCCTTCATTATTACGAATAGCAGGCGTTAAATCCTTATACCTAAACACGCGCTCCGCCGCGCCTAGCCCTTGCTGAATGCTATTGTTAAGCCGCGCAAGTTTTTTCATCGGCTCATAGGCCAGTGAAAATGCGCCAATAAAAGAAATCAGCGTGCCGGGGGTTAAGACTCCTGCCGCAATTTGAAATGCGCCATAGACCATGATCCCCGCAATAACAAAACCAACAAGAATCTCGTTGATCGGCGTGTTTAAATGGCTTATTTGGGCTGATTTAATATTCAAGTCACGTACATTATGAATCACCGCCTGCGTACGTTTAATTTCAACTTTTTCTGCGCCATAAGCCTGAATCTGGCGGATACCTTGAAACAAACCAACAAGCAGTGAGGAAAGATCCGCGATTTCATTTTGCAGTTTTTTGGATACTTTACGAATGCGCTGCCCCAAGCGGACAACTAAGAACATTGCCAAAGGGAATGTCGCAAAAACAATTAATGATAATTTCCAGTCTTGATAAATCATCAAACCTAGCAAACCAACCAAAGTCAGTACATTTTTACCCAAACCAACAATAGAATCCGTCACCGTGGCTCGCATAACCGCAACATCATTGACCACACCTGAAACAAGGCCGCCACTGGATTGATTTTTGAAAAAGCCAAGGTCAAGCAGCATAAAATGACCAAATAAAGAGGCCTGAATATCCGCAATAACAGATTGGCTCATCTTGCTCATCAAAACGCTATGTATATAACTTACGCAGCCACGAACGACAAAGGTGACGAGTATCGCCGCGACATAGCCCCATATGCTGTTTACCTTAGCAGGGTCATCTTGCACCGCGATCAAAACTTCATCCATTGCAGGCTGCAAAAGCTTGGCGAAAGTCACCGTCATAGCAGCGTCAATAAACATGAAAAACAGTGCAATAAGGATTGTCCCCTTGTAAGGAGACATAAATTCACGCCAAATACGACGAATAAGCACCGCGCTTGAGGTGCTGGCCTGTGTGTGGATGTTATGTATGTTTTCAGCCATTGGCTATTAAGCTCACAATAATTTGCGGCGCTTTTTATGTTTACGATCTGGCAAAGCGCGCCCCCAAGAAAAATTCTCTAACAGATAGGTCGGACGCAGATTATTATACTGAACAGAAAGAATATTCAAGGCTCTATCAACATCAGCAGGGTTTTGACAGCGTTTAAACACGCCAGCATGTATGCCCGTGCGCACTAAACATGTATCCATACCAGCCAAAGATGCACCAAGAATGTCATGCGCCATTGTGTCGCCGACCATCACAGTGTCGCCTGGGAAAATATCATCTTTTTGCAAAATATCAATGCAGTGCTTGTAAATAGCCTTATAAGGCTTGCCTATATATTCAACAATACCACCAAAGTCCTGATATTTAGACGCAATAACCGTTGGGCCACTGAGGTAAGCTGCACCCAAAAGTGATAGGCTGTCAGGGTTCAAACAAACAGCTTTTAAGTGACGCTGCACGCCTTTACGCAAAATAGGCGCTACATCATCTAAATACTGGCCTTGTGGAAGACCGCCAATAACAAGAAATTCGGCGTCCTTAATATCTTCAACGCGCTCAAGATCCATCCCTGAAAAGGCTGGATAAGATTCTGTATTACCAATCAGGTAGTATTTCTTACCAAGCGCTGTTTTTTCATCGGAAAGATAATCACGAACATATTGGCCTGATGTGACTATTTTTGTATACATGGTCGGCGTAATGCCCATCTTTTTCAAATGCGCCTTCATGTCTTTTGCATCAAGGGTTGCATTAGAAAGCAGAATAACTTTCTTACCACGGCTTGCGAGCTCTTTTAATGCATAAGGCACATCATCGAAGGCCTTTTTGCCATTATGAAGCACACCCCACAGGTCTAATATAAAGCCCATATAGCTGTCAGATATATCTGAAATGCCTTCACAAAATTTAGTTTTATCCATTATTAATCCAGACCAGTCTTAAACCCATAAACACCAAGCAAATTAACGATAAGGCGCATCAGCAACTAAATTTGCTGCGATCTGCGCTTCCCATTTATCACCATTTTCAAGGAGTTTATCCTTATTATAATATAATTCTTCACGCGTTTCCGTGGAAAATTCAAAATTTGGCCCTTCGACAATTGCGTCAACAGGGCATGCTTCGGCGCATAACCCGCAATAAATGCACTTCGTCATATCGATGTCATAACGCGTGGTGCGGCGCGAACCATCTTCGCGTGGCTCCGCTTCAATTGTAATTGCCAATGCGGGGCAGATCGCCTCACAAAGTTTACAGGCAATGCAACGTTCTTCGCCATTAGGGTAACGGCGCAAAGCGTGCTCACCACGAAAACGTGGGCTTATCGGCCCTTTCTCATACGGATAGTTAATTGTGACGCGCGGCATAAAAAACATATATTTCAATGTTAAAAGTAGCCCTTTCACAATGTCATAGAGCAAGAATGATTTCGCATATTGTACAAACATTATAAACCTTAATAATTATCCGAATATATATCGCCTAAGTAATCAGCACCTAACGCATATTATTGCGGCAGCGAGTCAGTATAAACTAAAATTCCTGAAACCAAAACCACCCATAGCAAAGTTAATGGCAAGAAAATTTTCCACCCCAGACGCATTAGCTGGTCGTAACGGTAACGCGGGAAAGTCGCCCGTGCCCATATAAACACGAATAATATTAAACATGTTTTAAGAACGAACCAGATAATTTCAGGTACAACGCTTAATGCTTCGATGCCAAATGGTGGCAACCAGCCGCCTAAGAATAAGACAACAGTAAGCGCACTCATCAAAATCATATTCGCATATTCACCAAGGAAGAACAGCGCATAAGACATGGATGAATATTCAACCATGAAACCGCCTGTAATTTCAGATTCGCCTTCAGGAAGGTCAAATGGCGCGCGGTTGGTTTCTGCCAGAATAGAAATAATAAAAACAATCAGCATCGGAAATAACAAAACCTGCATCCATACAGGGCGGTCAGCTAGAACGATCTCTGTCAAATTAAGTGAGCCTGTCACGAGCAAAACATTGACAATAATGAGCCCCATAGAAACTTCATAAGAAATCATTTGGGAAGCAGAGCGCATAGCCCCTAAAAATGCATATTTAGAGTTAGATGCCCAGCCTGCCATAATAATGCCGTAAACGCCCATTGATGACACAGCAAATAAAAATAAGATACCGACATTTAAATCGGCCACAACAAGCTTCGCGCTTACAGGAATAACAACCCAAGACACCAAGGCCAGCATAAACAGCAAAATTGGCGCAATAATAAAAACAGGCTTATTTGATTGGGTTGGCACGATCGTTTCTTTTGAAAGAAGCTTAATGCCATCAGCAATGGGCTGAAGCAAACCAAACGGCCCAACAAGCATTGGGCCTTGGCGACGCTGCATAGCACCCATAACTTTACGTTCAGCATAGGTCATATACGCAACAGCGCCAATAACCGCACCGACCAAAACGCCGATATGTAGCAACATCATCGCGCCGGGAATAACATATATGTTCATAAATTCAGGTGACATTTCAAACAACCCCTAGATAGTAAGGTAACAAAATCGTAAAATTGAGGTAAAACAAAGAACAAAGCTAGTCTAAAGCTTTATCGACAAGGCGCTCCAGTTCTTTTTTCACAAGGCGCTCTGCAATCGCAGGCATATTCGCATCAACCCACTGACGAAGCATTGGACGCAACATATCGCGGACAATATCTTCCAATGTGTTGGTTTCATTCCCTGTGCGGGCAACCGGTATGCTTTGCGCTAAACGTTCAAAAGCACCTAGCGTAGCTTCGGCAGCATCCCCTTTAATAATACCATCAAGGGAATCGTCTATAATTTCTTCGATAACAGCAACCTCTTCAACTTCAACATCATCGTTTTCATCTTCATCACTATCAAAGTCGATGTCAAAATCGCTCATCGGTGTTTCGTCTACCTCTGGGAGGATGTCATCATCTAAGGCGTCGTCCTCAACAAGCTCTTCCGTAAGCTCAAGAATCTCATCAGCGTCATCAACAGGCTCGGGATCTGGTGTAGCTGCTACCGGTTCAGGCTCAGGAGTGGCTTCCTGCTCTGGCTCTGGCTCTGGTTCAGGCTCTGGCACAGCTTCAGGCTCAATAACGGCCTCTGGCTCATTACTATCTTCAGAAATTTCTTCCTCGTCGTCATCTGATATAATCTGACGAATAGAAGCTAGAATTTCTTCAATTGATGGTTCTTCTTGATTTTCTTCTGACATTTTTTGAAGCCATTAACGATTCATTTACTTTTTATACTTTGAATATATTGACCTAAGCGAAAGCTTTTGTCAAAGCGCTGAATAAGCTTAAAAAATATTATTCACCAGAAACTGGGAAAACAGTACACGAGGGTGTTTACAACGAGCTCTAATTTTACGCGCAACTTACAAGCGCCTTAAAAAGAGAACTTTGCTTCCCCAACAAAGCCTGTAAGAAAGTGTCCGCGTGTTTCAAAAAGCGTTTTTGTGTCGCAATGCCCATCGCTGCGCTTGGTTATCATGGTGGCACTGCCGCAGACATCATCCGCACTATCGCGCTGAATATAACAAAGGCGACCACCAACGTTAAGCTGCGCGAGCAAAGATTTAGGAATAACACTCGCCGCGCCATTTAACAAAATAACGTCATAGGGAGCGTGTTTTTTATCGCCATCTTGTAGCGGCGTATCAAAATGCAAAATATTTAACAGGTCTAGGTCAATAAGTGCTGCTTTGGCATGCTCAACAAAATCAGGCTGATCCTCCACTGCGACAACGGTTGTTGCGAGCTGTGATAAAATGGCCGCTGAATACCCCGTTGCGCCGCCAATATCAAGGACAACATCCGCGGGCTTAATATCCGCCGCATGAACAAGGCGCGCATGTGTCATTGGCGCCATTAAAAAGCGTTCATGCCCCAAAGGAAGATCGTTATCTGCGTATGCAATGCTACGCTGCGCCTGTGAAACAAATTTCTCTCTAGGTATATTGTTATATGCGTCCAAAACACGTTCTTCGTTTATACCGCAAGGGTGCAGCTGACATTCAACCATATTTTTACGTGCACCAGAAAAATCTGTCATATTCATATTCCTAATTCAAAAACTGTAAGACGGTTAATAAGGGCGCTATAATCAGCATCCCTCAAAAATTACCATGCAAATATAACACGAAAAAATAATATAAAAAGCTGGATTTTATAAAACAAAGGTGATAATCCATATAAACCACTTCGGGGGCGCTGTTATTCAGGCCGCTCCAAAGACTTATCAGGCGCGATGGCAGAGTGGCTATGCAGCGGATTGCAAATCCGTGTACACCGGTTCGATTCCGGTACTCGCCTCCAAACAATCTTCTTGAAGAAAATTCCCCAATGCTTCCAGTATATCCCATGTGTTACAGGGGCTTGCCGGATACCTCGTGCGTTGGACTATGTGAACCCTGACTTAGCCGGGGATGGTTTCCTTGCAGGCTACTCAAAGTTCAACCATAGGTCCCCTGCCTTGTATCCACCCCGGATCAAGTACCCCGGATCATTGACCTCAGGATGCTGCTCTGCCCAATCGCGGTATCGGTCATTCGTCACGACTTTGGCTCCCAGATCAAGCGCAGCGGTCAAAATTGCGGGGTCTGCGGGCGATCCTTTTGGGACCACCATCACACGTTCCTCTGGCAATCCCAAAGCCTTCGCCAGCGCCCCGTCATGTTGGTATTTCCCGCACAAGAGGTAACCAGCGTTGGCATCAAATACGACGCCGGGTGTGTATCCCGCCGCGCGAAGCTCCTGGACCACCTCCCGGAGCGTCTCGACTTGGGGAGTTCCGTCACGCCAATACATGACGTTTGAACCATCCAAGATCACCCAGCGCTTACTTCGCTTCGTGAGAGCTCTTAGGGCAAGAATCAGGCTGGCAAGAAAGGCCGGGCCCGTAACCAAGACGAACGCGGAGAAACCAGAAATGAGCAGGGTACCGACAAGCGCAATACTTGAGACGACGAGTAGTAAATACGGGGTTTTCATGGAAGCTTCGTAGCCCGCATCTTGGAAGAATGTGACGATCTCCTCTCCAAAGAGCGCCGGGCGCTGGGGACGGCCGATATTGCGAAAGAGCGTGGGATCCTTGCGAACCTTATCAAAAGAGAGAGGGAGCAGGCCTGTAAAGGCGGCGAGCAAGTCAATTTCGAAGCTGACAGAATTCAACATGCTTGCAATGTGATGCACCGACAGTTTTTGGGACTAAGCACCACGAGGGTTCTTTGCAAAATCGAAGCTGCGCGGTTGCCCAAAGATGGGGAAACCCTGGATGACATCATCAATCAGCTCGGCAGTTTTCAAAGAAGCATTGCAGAGCGTTTGACAACTATTGCCAAGCTGAGCGACCAAATCCGCGCCATAGAATAGAGCATGGCGCCGCGCTTTGTCTCCTGTGTGGTCAACCAAGCAGTGATCGGGGAGACAACAGTGGCTTGCGATCGCTGCCAAAACCGGTGGCGCTGTCGAGCCGAGCATCCAGGCGAGGGCTCAGCGGCGGACAAAAGACACGACGGATGGGGGGGTTAACGGCGGGGGGGCGCCCCACGGGGGTTGTGGCGGCGGCCCCCCCCCCCCCCGGGGTGGGTGGGGGGGGGGCCCCT
>DELD01000047.1:0-6768 GCA_002354205.1 Micavibrio sp. UBA2705
CTGGTGTGTCTTTTTTGTCAGGCAATGCAGCGGGTGTTTTTTTGTGGGTCGCAATATCAATGGTGAAATTATTGTTTTCATCACGAAGGATATGCGCTTTCGGCCCGTAAAGCACCACTTCATCAATGGCAAGCTTGCCTTTAAGCATAGCTTTGACATCAAAAAATAAATCGGCCTGTTCGACGCTGAAGACTTCTTTGTCCTTGGATTTAACGCGCATATCTAGGGCGCGGAGTTTTAAAGCGCCGTCTAAATTAGGCCACGCAATAACAATATACTGAAAATCTGCATGGTAATCAGAATCTTCTGAATTAATCGCCTGCATGATGGCTGGTTTAATGAAGCTAATATCTATCGGGCTGGATTTTAATTTCCAAATCAGCGCGCCAATAAAGAGCAAAATGAAAACAAGGATAACCGCAAGGGTTTCTGCAATGAGCTTTAATGCATGTTTAGAGATGCATGTCCTGACAATATTTTTCCACATTGCGGGCTTTTGTTTACTGTTTTCTGCGCTCACGATACTTACTTTATATTTTTGCTGTTTCATGGACTATAAAGATTAGATTCATTTTTTCCTAGCAGGCTTATTGACTTTTTATCTGTCAGCGCACAGCTTATTAGCCTGTTCATTTATAGGAGATTTATCATGAGTGGTTTAGAAATAGGGGATGTTGTCGCTGACTTCACTTTGCCCGTGGATAGTAAATCAGGGGAAAGCATGACGTTTTCGGCGCTAAAGTGCCCGAGTGTGGTGTATTTTTACCCCAAAGACGACACCCCAGGATGCACTAAAGAAGCGATAGCCTTTACCGCGCATAAAAAAGAATTTGATTCTCTTGGCGTAAAAGTGATTGGCATATCAAAAGATAAAGTCGCAAAGCACGATAAATTTATTGATAAGCATAATTTAGATTTAACCCTGATCGCCGATGAAGATGGCGCGGCATGTGAAGCGTTTGGTGTGTGGGTTGAGAAAAACCTATATGGCCGTAAATATATGGGCATAGAGCGCGCGACATTCCTTATCGATGCTGATGGTAAGGTTTTGCATGTATGGCGCAAGGTTAAAGTGAAAGAGCATGTGGAGGCCGTTTTGGCGGAAGCACAAAAGCATTTCGCTTAATTAGGTGATAAAACGCAGATAAATAAAAAGCGCACTAACATTAAGTGCGCTTTTTTTTATTACATGTTACGGGCGGTTATTAACCTTGGTTCGCTGCGCGCTGTGCGATGCGTGGTACAGCAACTTCACCCATTACGCCTGCGCCGCGTGCATTCATATGGTCATGCATATGGGCCACAAGTTCTTCTGTATGGTTTGAGAAGAAATGGTTTGCGCCTTCAATTTTGCGGTGGTCAATGTTGATGCCTTTTTGTTCGTTGAGGCGACCAACAAGGTCAACGATAGATTCTGGGGCAACGCGATCATCTTCTGCGCCATGAATAATCAAACCTGATTGTGGACATGGGGCAAGGAATGAGAAATCTTCTTGATTTGCTGGTGGTGTAACAGAAATGAAACCTTTAATTTCTGGGCGGCGCATTAAAAGCTGCATACCAATCCATGCACCAAATGTATAACCGCCAATCCAAGTATAAGGTGCATTCGGATTAATGTCCTGCATCCAGTCTAATACTGTTGCAGCATCACTTAATTCGCCTTCACCTTTGTCGAATATGCCTTGAGATTTACCAACGCCACGGAAGTTAAAACGCAATGTCGAAAAACCACGTGCAACAAATGCTTGGTGCATCATGAATGAAATTTTGTTATTCATTGTGCCGCCGCGCTCTGGGTCTGGGTGCAGCACTAAAGCTAATGGAGCATCTTTGATTTTAGAGTGGGTATAACGAGCTTCAAGACGGCCTTCTGGACCGTTAATGATAATTTCTGGCATTTTATTCCAATCTGTCTGGTTTTGTGTTTGTATAGTTATATCTTTTGCGGCTTTTATAAATCCGCTTAAACACACCCCAAATGTAGTATATATTTATTATTGTTTTTTACATTTGGACTATTTTGATAGCGCATAATATTTACTATGTCCAATCAAAAATGATAAACCACTGATAATAATACACAAAATAAGATTTTGTGTTTTGTCATAATAGTTTTTGTTTTGACCTTTTATGAACGAAAACAAAGGAATATAAGAATATGAGTAAGATCCATTATTTCGATTATAACGCAACTGCGCCGCTGCGTGATGAGGTCGTCGCGCTAATGTGCGATGAAATGCGCATAGTGGGTAACGCATCAGCTGTGCATTTATCAGGGCGGCGTGCCCATGGCGTGGTTGAAAAGGCGCGCGAACAAATGGGCGCCTTCCTCAATATTGATGCGAAACAGGTGATATTTAACTCTGGGGCGAGTGAGGGCAATAACACGCTGTTTTATGGCTTAGAAGGCTATAGCCATATCGTCTCAGAAATTGAGCACCCTGCCGTGGGTAAGGCGGCAAATGACAAGGCGCAGCGGATTAAGGTTGATTCTAACGCGCAGATTGATTTGGCGCATTTAGAAGCATTGCTACAGAAGGCCGAGAAGCCAGCTTTTGTCTCTGTCATGTATGTGAATAACGAAGTTGGCGCAGTGCAGCCCGTCGAAGAAATTGGGCGCCTATGTAGGCAATATGATGCATTGTTTCATACTGATGCGGTGCAGGCTGCGGGTAAAATTCCTTTGGATATGCAGAAAATTGGCGCGGATTACATTACGCTTTCGGCGCATAAATATGGCGGGCCGCAGGGGGTGGGTGTTTTGGCTTTTGCCAAAGGAAAGCCACCGCCGAAACTGATTGTTGGCGGCTCACAAGAATCGATGCAGCGTGCAGGGACGTTAAATGTCGCCGGCATTGCGGGAATGGGCTTAGCATCTGAAATTGCGCAAAAAGAAATTGGCCATTATGAAACTCATATTCGCCCGTGGCGTGATGCAATTGAAACGGAGCTGTTGCAAGCAAAGCGTAAAGACGGCGCGCCGCGCGTTGATATATTGGGCTATGATGGCGAGCGCACCGCGAACACATCGCTGTTTTTAATATATGATGTCAATAAAGATACATTGGTCATGAAGTCTGATATGGCAGGGATTTGCGCAAGCTCTGGCGCTGCATGTTCAAGCGGTACGGTGAAAACCAGCAATACAGTTGCCGCAATGCGCCCTGATATTAATGTGCCGGTGCCGATTATGCGCCTGTCAATGGGGTGGCAGACTACGCAGGATGATGTTGACGCTTTCCTCAAATTCTGGCACAAGCTTACCAAATAATGAATTACCACTAAGGAAGATTAAAACATGCCTGCAGTTACGTTTATACACCCCGATGGTCAAGAGCAAGTTGTTGACGCAGCGATAGGCCTGTCGTTAATGGAAGTTGCCATTCAAGCTGGCATTGACCAAATCGAAGGTGCGTGCGGCGGGTCATTATCCTGCGCAACGTGCCATTTATATGTTGAGCCAAAAGAGCATGAGCGCCTATTGCCCGAAGACGGCATCAGCGAAGAAGAGGAAGACATGCTTGACCTTGCTTTCGACCTTAAAAAAACATCGCGCTTATGCTGTCAGATTATCGTTGATGATACGATGGAAGGTCTGAGCGTTGCGCTACCCGGCGCATCTGTGGATTGGTAAGCCGTTGACATAACTTTGTGTCGCGTGCTAGCCTCACTTTACCCTTTTAGTGAAAGTCGTGGAATGCAAGTGAAGCTATCGGAAATTGATAGATGGCGAAGCTGCGGATATTTTATACAGCGCGGTATCTTTGCGCGCGGATAGTACGATTATCGCAATGGACAAGACAGGCATGATGGTGCGCAATATGGTGAGGATATAATCTGCCAAGAAATTGCGGATTATGAAGCGTCAGGCAAGGGCAGTATTAAACTGATTGTGAATGAAGAAAAGGGCGAATACATTCGTCTTGCGGAACGCGAAAAAGAATTCTTTGATCATAAATTAGAGGCTATAGGTCTTGCTCAGCTAAAGGTCAAGTGAGCTTACGCGGCTGTGATGTTTAATTTAACTTGCGCCAAGCGCTGTGTCAAAGCTGCGCTTTAGTGGATTGAGGATGATGTCCATAACCTTTTTCTTGCCTGTAAGAACGTTGACTTCGGTTTGCATACCGGCGCGAATGGGCATACCTTCACGGATTTGTTGCTGTTTTAGTGAAATGCGCACGCGGTAATAATTGCGGCCATTTTCATCTATTAAACTATCCGCGCTAATCGCTTCGACGCGGCCTTCTAGGCTGCCGTAAATAGAGTAATCATAGGCCGTAATTTTGATGTTTGCATTCAGGCCAACCCACATTTTCCCGCGATCTGATGTGGAAATTTTAGCTTCAACGATTAATTCTTTATTCGCAGGCGCTAGTTCGGCAATGACATCACCGCTGCGGATTGTGCCACCAATTGTGTTGTAGTAAATGGTGACGATTTCGCCGTCATCAGGTGCAAGAATTGCCGTACGCTGTACTTTGTCTAAATAAAGCTTCATGCGTTCTTGCAGCTGCTGTATCTCAACTTTTACGGTGCTGATTTCATCAAGAACTTCTGATTCATGCTTGCTAAGTGCTTCTTGTATATTGGCTTGAAATTCGCTGAGTTCAGCTTCTGTAATCGGAATTTTTTTGCGCACAGATGACAGGCGGGTATTAAAGTTGGATACTTTACTTTTTGAATCCAAATAACGTGTTTCAGATATTGCGCCGCTTTGTAACAAGCGCTGATTAATTCTGAACTGCTCTTGTGTAATTTGCAGCTCTTTGCTCAAATCTTCATATTGCGTCTTAAGCTCTATCAGTTTAAGGCGCTTTTGATTGGATTTCTCTTCTAAGCCTTGAATTTGTTCTTGGCGGCGGTCAAGGCGTGATTGAAATAGCGCGAGTTCATTCATTACTAGACTTGGGACTTTATCGGCAATTTCCTTAGGGAAGTTGACAGTGTCTTGCATTTTTAATTCAGCTTCAAGACGGGCTAGGCGCAAGTATAAAGCGTCAATGTGAACGCGTGATTCCTTTAGCTCAGATTCTGCTGTGATGTTTGATACAACAAAAAGCACATCACCTTTTTTGACATCTTGCCCTTCATGGACAAGAATATCGGCAAGAATACCGCCTTCGAGGTGCTGGATGTTTTTATTGTTACCAGGGGTGATAATGCGCCCTTGGCCGCGCACATATTGGTCTATCTCCGATTGACTTGCCCAGACAAGGGCAAGTATGAAAGAAATCATCGCCAAGAAAAACACAGGGCGGTAATTCCATGAGCCGGATTTGTGCATATCAAAAACTGACATTAACTATAAACCTTACGTTTTCTTTCTATCCATTATACGGATGCCTTCTATTATACGCTTTCTGATGTCTCTTAGGAAGTCAGAACCGCCTTTAGGAAGGTTTGTTGTTGTGGCGATGGCCGTAATAATTGATCCGTGTTTAATGAAAATGACAGAAGAACGTTGGCCGATTGCGCCGTCGTTACAATGAATGTCCAGAGTTTTAAGGTTACGCGTGCTGGTGTCAGGTACGGCTGTAAAGTTGCCGTTACAGCGCAGCTGCGCCGCATTAAGGAACCGTTCAACATAAGCGGTAAAGTCTGCATTCGGCGGCAAGACGGAGCGCTCTGCGCGGCCTTGTAAATCGCCAGCTTCCCATGCGGTAACGGCTGTGCCTGTTGATTTGTGACGATATGCACGGATTTTTAATGCATCAGGGTCAACAACGTATCCAGCCTTCAAGATATTGATGATGTCCTGCGTTAATGATGCGCTTGCCAATGGTGAAGCGTCTTTCCCGTTAGCGAGGGCATAATCTTCGCCGACACCTTTAAGGAATGAATCCATACGCGTTTCTAGGGAATCGAGGTCGTTGTCGATGTCTTCGCTAATCAGGTCAATTTTACTCGGCTGTGCCTTGCCCATACGCATAGCTGATTTAGGGTCAGATATTTTTAAATCATCAGCAAGGAATTCTTCTGGATTGTCACTCAGCATCAAACCTTTTTTCAGCTTCATGTTTTCAGCTTCAAGGGCCTTGATTTTATCCACCAGTTCTTCTTGGGTGCGGCGGTTACGTTTGCGCGAGATGAGGTCCGCAATAGGGTTGGCTGTTGTGTCGGCTAGGCGTAGGCGAAGCATTTCTTTTTCGCGCTCAAGCAGCTTAACTTTTTCTTTCCACTGGCTATCAATGTCTTCTTCGATAAGCCATGGCACTTTGCGGTATTCAATATCATCCGGCGTACCAAGGCCGAGCATTTTACGCACGCCTTCCATAGGTTTTATCTGCTCGAACTCTTCCTCAATCATAACTTCGGCGAAATCATCAGATAATGCATCAGGGTCATCAAGCAAAGCGAGGAGTTCTTGATCGCTAAAGTCTTCATTGCTTAATTCGTCAACAATATTTTCGTCATCGTTTTCTGACGTTGCGCCATCATCGTCTAATTCAAGGCTTAATGTGTCGTCAAATAATGTGTCTGTCGTTAAGCTATCAGCCAGTACAGTCTCTGTTTCTTTATCTTGCTGCGTGGACGCGGCATCGTCTGCACTTAGCGTTTCTAATATGGCTTGGTCTATATCGTCGCTGATTTCTGCATTAACGCTATCTGCTTCACCAGATTCTGCCATTGGCGTTAGTGTGTCTTTTTCTGTGACTTCTGCTGTGTCTGAATTAGCCTGCGCCATTGTATCATCCATGGTGATCAAAGCGTCTAATGGTACATCGGCGGCGGTGTCGATATCAGACGCTGCGGCGGCGCTTGGTA
>DELD01000047.1:7063-27202 GCA_002354205.1 Micavibrio sp. UBA2705
GCGCTTGGTAATTCTGGTTCTGCATTAATATTTTGGGTCAGGGCGTTGAGGATGTCGTTATCATCCATAATTTCGCCATCTGAGGCCAAGTCCTTGGCGGATATGGATGATGTTTCGGCGGCAAAATCTTCAACAGCATCATCAGGCGCTTGCGCTAGGCTGTTTTCAAGTGCGCCGGTAACATCATCTTCAATATCTAAGGCAGCGTCATCTAAAGATATGTCCTCCAGCTCATCAGATTGCGCATCGTCCATGGCTGGCGGGGTGGGCTCTAATGGTTGTGATTCTACTGGGGCATCTGCGACAAGGATGTCGTCTGCATATGCCGCATCTTCATAATCTTGTGCTGGAGAGCCTTGAGCAAGGGGTAGGGATTCGTCAATTAAGGCCTCAATATCCATCATGGGGTCGATATCGTCCTGCGCAATTTCAATGGGCGTTTCAGCGGAGGGCGTCATTTCCTCGCTAACGCTTCCGGCTGCAACGGCATCTGCGGCGGCTTCAAGGGTTGGCTCAGCTATGGCGCTCGCGGCAGCTATGCTTTGTTCGACGGCGTCTATTTCTTCTGGCTGCGGCGTGGATACTTCATCAATAAGTTTTGCAAGCGCATCATCTTCATCTGCGTCAGCAAGCTCGACTAAAGTATCTGATGTAACGTTTTCTTGTGTTGGGGGCGTGTATTCCGGTGGGGTGAGTATGTCCACCAGCTGTTGCGGCGGCTCTTCGTTTTGTATTCCTGCGGCTATTTCGATAGGGGTGTCTGCGGCAAAAGCCTGTGCCTCGGCCTTCATCGTGTCAAGGTCAATGGTGTTTGCTTTTTCGGCGTTAAATGATTTGAATTCGTCAATAACGCTAACGCAAAGGGACATGCGCGCTTCGGCAACGGCTGTTGATTGGATGGGTAATTTTAAAGCGGCAGCGCCATCATAAGAAATAACTATAAACTCGCCGCTATATAAGGGGGCTAAATCGGTGTCCGCATGATTAAGGGTGGCGTTAATTTGCGTATTATCGCTTGCCGACAGATTTGTAATTGGCGTGCCGTCGAATGACAGGCCGGTAATTTTTGCGTCTGCTGGAGGGATGTTCGCAATGTTGATATGCGCCTTACCCGTGATGTCACTTGAGATCCTGACTTTAATGTTTGGATTATAGCTGCGCTGTAAAAGGCAGACTGGGTTAAGCGCGGTGGCCTTGTCTGTGACGGACCAAGGCGTATTAGGGTTATATAGGCGAGGGTTTTGTGTTGCGCCCTGCGCAGATAGAGGCATACCCGCCAGAAAAACAAGCGCAGCGGTGGTTAAGAGCGTTAAGGGCGTCTTGCGATAGTTACGCCGTGTTTTGTTGTTAGACACGATAGGCATATATCTCTTTATACTGAAGACCTCTTAGACGTTTTATTAGATAGACCGCCTTGTTAAACACAAGGGATCAAATAAGGTGTGTAGCATGTTTATGTGTGCATTGTAAAAGTCTACACACACTATGCGCAGATATATAGTAACATAAAACAAAAACTATAAAAGTTAATTCAAGGTTTTTTTTGCTCTGCTTGTATGTTTTTTGGTTTATGTTGATGCGCTTTAGGTTACATGTTTCAAAAATTAATAAAAAACGAGATGCAATGCGTTTTGAAATCATATAAACTAATGGCAAGTTAGTTCTGTTTATTTTTCATTTTTAAAGTTGAGATTGATATGGTTTTGTTGTTAGACAAAGGGTCTAAAGATATGTTTTGTACTTTGGGTAGATGTTTTTTCATCGTACTTTTTCTGGCTATATGCGCGCCGAATGCGGCGATGAGCGCGGAGAAAATGATTGCGATCACTGACGATGCTTCATCTGGTTTAGATGTAGTTGAAACATCGCAAAGTGATGATGTTATCAAGATGTTGCCTGACAGCCCCATGGTTGTGAAACTTGATGCGGATGTCGCTAACATATTAATTGGTAATGATTTATACCTTAATATCTTCCCAGATTCGCGCAGAACCTTGATTCTTATGCCATTAGTGCCTGGGGCAACATTTTTTAAAGCGCTTGATGAAGACGGCAACATTATTGCAGAGAAACGCGTTATTGTTGCGTCCCCCAAAGAAGAATATATCCGCGTTAGACAAGCTTGTGGCGCTGATGATGAATTATGCAGTTTCCAGTCAATTTATTACTGCCCTGATATGTGTCACAATGTTTATGATTATTCTAACAATGAGCGTATCAACCAAAATGAACAAATTCGCAATAAAGACGATGAAGATAAGGGCGATGATAACAGTAATGATCCGCCTGAGCTTTCTGACGCTGCTGAAAGCGTGCCACAGTAAGTAAGACACAGTAAAAACATCGTTTTGTATCTTCAGAATATTAAAGAAAGTTTATGTTATGAATTCTAAGTCCCTCTCTTTATTAGTATTAAGCACCGCTATGGTTTCATTATCGGCCTGTGGTGCGCATACCGATAGTCCCATGACGCAAGTTGATATGGCGATTGAGCGTGCAGGGAAGCATGCGGCAGCGCTGCAAGATCCAGAAAAGAAGCTGGCTGTGTATGAGCGTATATACAAACAAAACCCCAAAAGCGCCAAGGCGGCAACAGAATATGCCAGCCATTTAAGAAGACAGGGCCGCATTTCACAGGCCGAAGCCGTGTTGACTTTATTTGCAGAGCTTCCTGATGCGCCGTCTTCTGTTTATTCAGAATTTGCGGCGATTAAGCTTGCTTCTGGTGAACATGCCTCTGCGGAGATTTATGCGAAGGAGGCCTTATCAAAGCAAGATGGTGATAGCTTTGCTTATCACACTTTGGGAATCGCATTGGATGGTTTAGGGCGATATAAAGAAGCAGAAGAGGCTTTCCGCTCTGCGCTTGATAACTGGGAAGGCAACCCTGTGCCTGTGATGAATAATTTGGCCTTAAACCTTGCAACGCAAGGTTATATTGATGAATCGATTTCTATTTTGGAGCGCGCGAAGACATTAGAGCCTGAGCGTACAGAGCTTGAAAGAAATTTGCGCATAATCAGAGCGTTAAATGAAAATAGCGCAGCATATTTCCCTGAACAAAATATTCCGCACCCGACAAAAAAACCTGAAAAATAGAAAGACATAGTATTTTTTAGGCATTTTTAATGCTTAGGGGAATCTTGTGTTTTTTTTGTGTTTAACGGGATTAAGTTTACTTAATCTAACGTTACGCGCTTTTTTTCTGTGCGCTGCACAACTAAATGTTGCATTTTAACATAAATAATAATTGACATAAACTTGCGTTAATGTTAACTATTGCTTTGTTTAATAATATGTTTTGGATTGGTCTCCTTATCTATGTTGATATAGACGGTTTCTTATTAATTTAGGTGCGAAGCTATTATTAGACATCCCCACACAAACTCGTCCCGAATTGCTTTATTGCGGTTCGGGACAATTTGTTTGTGCCTAGAGGGAATAGCTTTAGCTTAAATGCGGCGGCGGTGAAAGTGGCGATGCTTGAGAGCCGCGACTATTGCTAGATGTCTCGAAATCTGGCGAAAACTTGACAATGCGCTTGGCGATATCTTTGCGAATGGATTCTGGCATATCATAAGAAGGGGCTGTAACTGGTACAAAGCTATGGGAGAATTTATTCTTTAGCTTTGGCATGTCAAGCCGTTTGATGTGTCCGTTCTTAAATTCAACGGCAACATTAATATTACCAAAAATATCACGCTGAACGCCGATATAGTTTTCATTTTTTGTATCTTTGCCTGAATGGCTGTTGCGGTAATATTCAATATTACGCTTACGGCTGAGGATATTTTGATTTTGTTCGGTGTCATCGCGGCTTTGAGTGTATGGCTGCGTGCCGCTATGTGTTGCTGATCTATTTAGAGCCTGCGAAAGCGCTTTTTTATCAGGGGATTGGTTCATAAGTTCTTGATTTACAAGACCTAGGCAGTGATAAATAATGGGCGACGCATTGGGCTTGTGGCCTAAAATTGCGTTCATAGTTTGCTGTTCTGTCACGTCTACAAGCTGCACGATTGAATCCGTTAGCTCAGGGTGTGCGATAAACAAGCTGTTTAATTCAGTTGTGCGCTGCGTATTGGCGTGAGTATGTTTTAAATTGGGATAAATATTCGTATCTATGGCTTGGTCATAAATCAGTCCTTGCACTTCTTTCAATATAGAGGCTTCGCGACAACTTTTAGGACTAACTTTTGTTTTGTTGCCGATAATCAATTCTATGCGTTGGTCTATTTGTTCTGCTAAGGCGTGAATGCTGCTTTCTGCCTGTGTCCAATTTTTCACCGCTTTGTTCGCGGCAAACTCGATTTGTTCTAGCAGGGTTTCGTTCAGCTCCTCGCAATTTATGCCGTTTTTTGTGGCGTTTAAAATGGTTTGGGCTGTGTTCTGTACGGTAAGGGCGGCAGATAAGGTTTCTGGCCTCTGGTCAGACAGCATCATGTTCAAAACTGTTTCACGCGGCACGAGCCCTTCGTTTGCAGCGTTTTGGAAACCTCCATTTTCAGCGCAGTTTCTGTGAATATAGCTGCATATATTATAAAGGAAGTTGGCGTGAAAACGCGCTGTTAATGTTGGCCTTGGCACATTGAGTAAGTCATCGGCCTTGTCCATAAGAACATGTGTGACGTCATTGGCATCCATTATTGATTGCGGCAGGATTTGTAATTCAACCAGTGACCCACGCTGCGTATCATCTGTCGGTAGGGCGAATTTCTGAAAAAATACGCGATGTCCTGTCATTTTCTTTGGCGCGATGATCCTGTTGTCTTCTAGGGTCGCGCCCAAATTCTGATCGGAGTTCTGGTGGATGGCGCTGTTGGGGTTGTGATGCGATGCGTTTTTTATAAAGTCATAAACCTGCTGGTCTGGACATACTATGCGCGCGCGCTGCATGTCGGTCAGCAGCTCCTTTTTAAAGGGAGCGTCTGGTGTTTGCGGCGATTTATAATCGCTGAATAACTTGCTATAGCTGCTATAGGGTGATTTGAGGCATGCCCTGAATAAAGGCGTCTCTAGGGCGAAACGGTCATCATTGCCGTGGTCTTTTTCTAAAGGTGCGCCACTTACATTTAAAGGGTGCTTTAGGTAATAATCTTGAAAAGCAGGGAAATCATAAATTTTAGCAGTGTTTTTGTGCAGCGCCGTCCATTGGTCTAAAATCTGTTCGGCTGTGGCGTAGTTTTGTGTAAGATGCGTGATCTTATCGCTATAGCTATAGCATAAATATGCGGTAATCTCATTAAGGTCATAGGCTGCGATTTGTGCTTTTAATGCCTCTGATTGACTATCCGCGATGATGCTTTGTTGTAAAATATCTTGTGTTTTCTTCGTGCCTAATACGCTTTGGTTCAAGGCGATGATGTGGCGGATGAATTTCGGCGCTGTTTGTGCAATATCTTGCAGCATATCTGTGAAATTATGCGCGGCCTGCGCAGGTTTCTGCGCGCCTTCAAATGAAATAAGCTGCCCGTTGGTATTTATAAAGTGAGCGCTATGTTCTGCTGCGCTGTTGAATGTGTTGTTTGGGGCTTGGGTCATTTTTACCTTATCTGAGTGTATATTCTCAGCATATTCTATCCCTAAATACTTTAGCAATTGTTAATATGGTGTGAGGTAATATGAATGCACGGGATTTTACGCTCTAAATTGACGCGTATGAGGCTCGAGATCAGATGCGTTATCAGCATTGTGAGTATAGCGCGGTCATGATATGATGTAAGATGTGCGCGGCTCTGCGCATTTCCAATATTTCTTTTATATTTAACACGGTAGCCCGATGCAGAATCAAAATAAAAATCAAGAACAGCAGATAAACTCTGAATCGTTGAAACGCAGCTTGCAATATGTGATGTCTGTTTACGGTATTCACACAGATATGGATGGTATCTTGCTTGAAATTCCTGGCGGTGAAGTGCCTATGACCCCGGGTTTGGTTCTCGAAATTGCGCAGCGCGTTAGGTTAAATGCGCTATGGCAACAGAAAATGAGCTTTGATCAGGTTTTAAGTCAGGAAGCTGCTTGTATCATCATGATGGATGATGGTGAGGCTTTGGTTGTGCTGCCGCAGAAAACCCATAAAGGCAAGATTTTTAGACCGGGCGAAGGGTACATCACAGATAAAATTGAAGATGTTGAAAAACGTTTTACCAAGCAGGTTATTATCCTCGCGCCGCAAGAATTACGCCAGAATATGGATGCTAACGCATTGCGCAGACGCAACACAGTGGATTGGTTCTGGAAGCCGATTTTTAAACATTGGCAGGCATATCGCGATGTGATGGTTGCGACTGTTTTTATTAACATCTTTGCGCTTGCTGTGCCGTTATTTACAATGAATGTTTATGACCGCGTTGTTCCGAACTTCGCGAAAGACACGTTGATGGTTCTTACGACAGGCATTGCGATTGTCTTGCTACTTGATATGTTCTTTAAGGTGGTGCGTAGTTACTTGCTGGAGCATGTCGCGACGCGTGTTGGCTGTCAGTTTGATTTTGACTTGATGGAACGCCTGATGCATTTACCATCAATTGATTTGCGCCTTTCCGTGGGGGAGCGCGTCAATTTGTTCCGCGAATTACAGTCTATTCGTGACTATTACGCCACGCGCCTTGCGCCGGCGATTGTCGATTTCCCATTCTTTTTACTGTTTGTTGGCGTTATCTATATGCTTTCACCTGCATTGTCAGGCATCGCGCTTGGCGCGGCAGGGCTTATATTGGTGATTAACTTGCTTGTCCAAGTGCCGATTAACCGCCTGACGCATAATGCCTTCACATCAATGCAGAATAAAAGCTCGAATATGATTGAGACGTTGAATGGGCTTGAAACCATCAAAATGCATAATGCGATTGGCACGCGCTTATTCCTATGGAATACATCAACGACCCATTCTGCGTCAGCAGCGAGAAAAAGCCATTTGATGCTAAGCATTTCACAGAATTTATCGGTGATGATCGCGCAGGGCGTTACGATTGTTGTTGTATTTTTTGGCGTATTTGAAATTCAGGCGAATGAAGGCTTTACAGTCGGTAAGTTGATTGCCTGTTCTATCCTTTCAGGCCGCGCCGTCGCGCCGATTATGAACGTTTCTGCGATGATATCACGCATGAAGCAATCACGTGATATTTTGCGGATGATTGATAGTATATTCTCAATGCCCTATGAAGGCGAACCAACACGTAATTACGCGACCAAAGGGCCATTTGATGGCTCGATTGAATTCCGCGAGGTCGCGTTTCAATACCCTGGTCAGCTCCGCCCAACACTTAGCGGCATTAACTTCAAAATTGAAGCAGGCGAGCGCGTTGGCATTATTGGCCGCACAGGGGCGGGGAAGAGTACCGTTGCGGGGCTGCTGACAAGTTTTCTACACGCGCAAGGCGGCTCTGTTCACATTGACGGCTTTGCGATGGAAACAATTTACCCTGCCGAAATGCGCCGTCATATTGGCATCGTACCGCAAAAACCGTTTTTCTTTAGTGGTTCTATCAAAGAGAATATCTTGCTTGGCAATGAAGATGTCACAGATGAAGAGTTCCAAAAAGCAGCTGAGATTTCAGGCCTTGATATTTTTGTTGAGCAGACGGGATATGGTTATGATTTGGAAGTTGGCGAAAATGGTAAAAGTCTTTCAGGCGGGCAGCAGCAATCCATCGCGATTGCGCGTGCGTTCCTCAAAAACCCGAAAATCCTTATCCTTGATGAGCCGACAAACGGCATGGATAACGCGCTTGAATTGCGCGTACGCTCTAAGCTGCGTGAATTTATCGAAGATAAGACGTTCATCCTTATCACGCACAGAACGTCGCTATTGCCGCTTGTTGACCGCCTCATCCTCCTTGATAAAGGCCGTGTCATGGCAGACGGCCCTTCGACGGAGATTTTGAAGAAGTTAAGCGGGCGGGAATAGAGGCCGAAAACTGTAAATATAAAAACAGCGCAACTGGAATGAAGTTGCGCTGTTTCTTTATGGCATTTCTTTTTAACGGCTTAATAAGGCCGAAACAATTTTTTTAGTGCGCTGAGCAGGTTATCATTGCCGCCGCTATCGATTTCTTTTTCGATTTGTTTGTGTTCTTGCAGCATGTTTTCTTTTTCTTCGTCATCAAAGCTGAGATTAACTTCGGTCATTAATGCGGCGAAGTCGACATCGGCGACATGGGTGCGCTCTAGCTTTTGCAGGATTTCTTGTTCTTGTTTGTCAAAATCGCCATCGCACCATACTAATATACGTGCATGGTGGAAAAATTCTGTGCGGTCTTTTTGGGCGGTGATGCGTTTGAACATCTCGCCAACATCTGTGGCTTCCATGGTGTCGGATACTAAAATGGAGCGTTGATAATCGGTCAAGGTAAGCTTGTCTAACGCGCCCTCCATAAATTTACGTTCTTCATCCGTGACGACTTGGTCAGCATGGACAAGGGCGAAAAGGGTGCGCCACATGTAAAACTGGCTTTCATTAAGTGTCTGCGGTTTGTTAGCTGCGCTATCCATATGTCGCCTCGATATCTTTGCTTAAAATATGTTGATCTTGAAAATCTGTCTACGATGAAAAGTTTATCACTTCCATCTATCATCGCCAATAGAGGTAAATATTATATTAAGGGCGGTAGCTGGTATGTCGAAACTTTGTTCTTGTTTTGTTTGTTTTTATGTGGTTATAATGGAACATATTAAGAACATAATGTGTGGCTGGTGGTATTTGCGATGATAGAATCCCCTGAATTAAATAGCTGCAAATGGCTGTTTTTTGATTTGAACAGCTATTTTGCGAGCGTTGAGCAGCAAGAGCGCCCTGAATTGCGCGGGAAGCCTGTTGCTGTTGTACCGATGGATACTGATTATACTTGCGCGATTGCGGCGTCTTATGAGGCAAAGGCGTTTGGCATTAAAACGGGCACGCGGATAAAGGAAGCACGCGAAATGTGCCCCGGCTTGATTACCGTGCCGGCGCGGCATGATAAATATGTTGAATACCATGAAAAAATCATTGAAGAGGTGATTAAGCATACGCCTATCAATAAAATATGGTCGGTGGATGAACTGTCTAGCCGCCTACCGCCCAATAAACGTACGCCAGAAGCCGCAAGCGCCGTTGCGATGCGCTTAAAGGCGGGGCTGCGCGCGAATATTGGGGCGCATGTGCGTTGTTCAATCGGTATCGCGCCGAATTCTTACTTGGCAAAAATCGCCACGGACATGCAAAAACCTGATGGGCTGACTATATTATCGCCGGATACGATGCATGAACGGCTGTTTGCTTTGGCGCTGAGGGATTTAACAGGGATCAATACCGGCGTAGCTGCACGGTTAGAGCGTGGCGGTGTGACGAGCGTTGAGCAGCTCTGGCATATATCACCCAAACATGCGCGGCGCATATGGGGAAGCGTTGAGGGGGAGCGTTTTTGGTATCGACTGCGCGGCTATGAAATTCCCGATCAGCAAACGAAAACTTCCGTCATTGGTCATTCGCGTGTATTAGATCCAGAATTGCGCACGCCGGATGCCGCGTATAAGGTTGGGCGGCGTTTAACGATTAAGGCCGCAACGCGGCTACGGCGTAAGGAGTTCTATGCCAAGCGGTTTAGCCTTTCCGTGCGGTTTCAATCCGGCAATAAATGGGCGCAGGAAGCGAAGTTTGCAGCCGCGCAGGATAATTTCACATTCCTTTACGCTTTGGAAGAATTATGGGGCAGGCTTGTCGCGCAAATTATCGCCGACGCTAATTTTCGGCGCCGTGGTGACCGGCCTGTAAAAATTGCGATTGCGATGTATGATTTATGCCGCGGGGCGGAGATTACGCCTGACTTGTTTGATCTGGGCGCGGCAGATGTGCAAAAACAGCAAGAGCGCCATACGGCTTTATCGCGGGTTATGGATGATTTAAACCAAAAATATGGTGCGGAAACGCTGCAAATAGGTGTGTCACCTAAAACCAAAGCGGGGTTTGTCGGCACAAAAATTGCCTTTAGCCGCGTCCCTGATATGGCAGAGTTTTCGGAGTAGTTTAGGCGCGTTGGGGGCAAGGTTTCACCGCCGCTTTTCAACTCTAGGGCGCTGTGCTATGAATGAATAATGAACAGGGATAATAAAGCGCGTAAGACGCTTGATATATATACGCATCAATATATGGATTTACAGCAGCGCTATGATAAATTGCGCTGGCAAATGTTGACCTCACATTCTGTGTTTGGGACATTTGTCTCTGGGCTGCGTTTGTTTGTGAACCAAATCCGCAGCGTGTCTTTGCTGCGCGGGCGTGGATTACAAAATGCGTTGGCGCAGCATAAGGGGCCTATTGGCGAGGAGCATGGTGCGCTTGCCCATGCGGCGCAGCATTATAAAGGTGCTTCGCTCTGGCGTGAAGCGAAGCTGAATTTTTATAAAATACGCAGCTATCAGGGCTGGGAGAAGGCACGCGCGCAAAATGACTTTAACGCTGTGCGTGCGCCGTTTGATGCGTTACTCTCCGCGCAGTTTAATGATGCCGCGCATGGTAAAAGCTATGATGATCTACTCGCGCTGCAAAGCCGCGGTCTGAATAGCGCAGATGTTAAAATATTGATGGCAGATAGCTATCGGCGCTATATAAAATTAAATGCCGCGCTGTTAAAAGTTGCGCCGTCAAATCTGGACGCGGCGCATGATAAATGGCGAATCGTGCCAGAGGCTCAAGAGCGTATTGTTAAGCGCATCATGGATGATATGGGCGTTGATTTTTTACGCCTATCATACCGCGAAGGGGCGCACCCTGCGTGCTTTGGTTATGGTGATGATGTGTTTATATCGATGCATTATGATGAAAATGATGCGTTGAAAACAATTTTAGCTGCGGTGCATGAGGCTGGCCATGCCCTATACCGCCAGAACTTACCGCGCAATAAGGCTGGGCAAACGCTAAGCGGCGTTGCAGGGCGCGATATGGACGAAGCCATGGCGCTGATATGGGAACAGGGCATTGCACGTAATGCGGGGTTCGCGGCTTATTTGTCGCGGGTTATTGATGAAGAAACGCAGGGCGCGAAGCCGATAAGCGCAGATGCGGTGCTGATGCGGTTAATGGCGCGCGGCGCATATAAAGACCGCGCCAATGCGGATGTTGTTGAATATCCGTTGCATGGCATTGCGCGGCACGACGTCATGCAGCAGCTTGCAGCGCAACGCCTGAGCGTGGGAGATTTGTCGCAGGCGTTTAACGAATCCTCCATTGCTTATTTGGGGCATTTACCGCCAGATGCCCGCGCGGGCGTATTACAAGACCCGCATTGGTTTGCAGGCGAGTTCACCGATTTTGACAATTATTTCATGGGGCAGCATTATGCGCTGCATTTATATGAAGCTCTTAGCGTATCACATGGCGAAGAAGCGCTAAACAGCGCAATGGCAGAAGGTAATTTTACGCCAATAACAAATTGGCTGTGCCAACATGTCTGGCAGCATGGGGCATTAAAAACATCGCAAGAAATTATGGCTGCGCAAGGCTGGTTATGTGCCCATGCGCATGGTTATGAGAGTTTTATCTCTCGTAAATTTCTTTAAGATTGTAAATCAAAACGGCACTCACTTTTTATTTGACATAATTAGTTGCTGCTGTTATCTTGCATGCTGTAATAGGTTGTGCCTTATGGGGCGTGGAGATAGAAATGTTGTTTCAAAAAAATAAGAAATCTGAGCAGAATAACGAGCCGCTTGCTGAAAATACAGTGCGCCCTTTATGGCAGCGCGCCGTTTTGCGCGTCGGCAACGCGGGGGCAAATGTACTTGCAGGCACATTCAATGCAATTGTCGTCACAGGGGCGCTGACGATTGGCCTGTCGCAATATAGTGATAGTGGTAACCCTTTAGATGGGTTGAATAATATTCTTACGGATAAAAATATTGAGATGATGGAGCAGCGTTCGTCTTCCGTGCTTGCAGCCGATTATTACACGAATTTATTACCGCAAAAACAATATACCTTCTTTGGCGACACCAACCACACTGTTGGCGGTATTCGGGATTATTTCTTTGGCGTAGAAAATACCCAGCAAATCATTGATACAGATGTGAAGCATGTCATGATTGAATACCCAGAGGGTATGCAGAACTTGGTTGAAAGCCTGAGTAATGGGGCGCTAACGAAAGATCAATTTGTTGATGAGATTACCGCGCAAATCAAACCATTATGGTGGAGCGAAGAACAAACACGTCATTATCACAGCCTGATGGCAGATATGATCGTCACATTAAATGATCATGGCGTAAAAATGCATTTTGTTGACCCTGGCCTCGGCGAATCTGGCATGGGCGACGACAGCAAGGAGCTTTTGTTTGAGATTGCAGGTGAGCTTGTTGGCTTGTTATCGACAGAAGGCGTTGATGCGTCTATGTCGTCAATGGAAATATTTATCGCAACACAAAAATTTGTCTACTCAAAGCTACTCTCTGATGTTGGCTTTGAAGCGCGGTTAGAAAAGCTTTATAAAGACTTTTTTGAACAGCGCCTTGGTGAAGATAACAAACGTATCGCTACGAATATTCAAGATATTGCTGGCGATGAGCGCGCCGTTATTTTATATGGGGCGGCACATATTATGCGCGAACATGACCTTGATGAAATGCTTGGTGAAGACAAAACACAAAGCATATCGCTTTACAGTGATAAACATTCATATGCCGATGCATTAATGGGCGCGATTTATTCGTTCTATTTGCCTGAAAAGCCGAGCCGTATCCACATTATTACGGAACAAAATGTTTATGACGATCAGCAGGTTATCGTCGCGCCGCCTTATCAACCACGCGGCGTTTAAGCCGCATCATCCAAATAATCTTGCAATGGCTTCACATCAATTTGTTTGTTACTCATAGTGCGTATTGCTTGCACCCCTGCGCGCGCGGCGGTGAGCAATGTGTAATAGGGCACTTTGTTCATTAATGCTGTGCGGCGGATCGACTGCGAATCTGCGTGGGCTTGCGTGCCTTTGGTTGTGTTAATCATTAAATGAATATCGCCGTTAATCATGTGGTCGATAATATTAGGGCGGCCTTCCATGACTTTATTGACGCGTTCAACGCGCACGCCGTTCATTTTTAAAAATTGGCATGTGCCGCTGGTTGCGACAAGGTCAAATTTCATTTCTTCAAGCTCACGCGCAATGATTAATAACGCGTCTTTGTCTTCATCCTTTACGGATAAAAACACTTTACCATCAAGCGGCGGCGTCATGCCTGCGCCCATTTGCGCTTTGGCAAAAGCCTGTCCCACTTCCATGTCGAGGCCCATGACTTCACCGGTTGATTTCATTTCAGGGCCGAGTATCGGGTCAACGCCAGCAAAGCGCGAGAACGGGAAGACGGGCGCTTTTACGGCTAAATGGTCAGGCGCCATGCCTTTTAACATGCCTTGCGTACGGAATGATTTTAATTTTTCCCCCGCCATGATCCGCGCCGCGATTTTGGCTACGGGAACGCCTGTCGCTTTTGCCACAAACGGTACAGTACGCGATGCGCGTGGGTTGACTTCTAAAATATAAATATCAAATTCGCCGGTGTCTTTGTTTTTCTTACAGGCAAATTGTACATTCATTAAGCCGACAACATTTAATGCTTTGGCAAGTTTCTTAGACTGCTTTTCAAGTTCGCGCACGGTGCGGTAAGGCAGGGAATGCGGCGGCAATACGCAGGCGCTATCACCTGAATGGACGCCTGCTTCTTCAATATGCTCCATAATGCCAGCAACGTAGCTGTCTTCGCCATCGCAGAGGACATCGACATCAACTTCTGTCGCTTGTTTAAGGTAGCGGTCAAGCAATACAGGCGCGCCGTCTGATGCTTCGACGGCGGCGTTGATGTATTTTTTAAGGCCGTCCATATCTTGGACGATTTCCATGCCCATGCCGCCAAGGACATAGGACGGACGAATGACTAGTGGGAAACCGAGATGCTGCGCTTTTTCAATCGCTTCTTCAGCGGAATAAGCAAGCGCGTTTGGCGGCTGCTGTAAGCCTAGTTCATGGAGCAATTTTTGAAAACGCTCACGGTCTTCTGCCAAATCAATTGCGTCAGGGTCAGTGCCTAAAATCGGGATGCCTGCTTCTAATAATATGTGAGAAAGCTTCAGCGGTGTTTGTCCGCCAAGCTGCACAATTGCGCCGACAACTTCGCCGTTTTGTTGCTCGGCGCGGATAAGCGCGATGACGTCCTCTGCGGTGAGAGGCTCAAAATACAGGCGGTCTGACGTGTCAGGGTCGGTTGAGACGGTTTCAGGGTTACAATTGACCATGATGGTTTCAAAGCCAGCTTCTTTTAAGGCATAGGCGGCATGAACGCAGCAATAATCAAATTCAATGCCTTGACCAATGCGGTTTGGCCCGCCGCCAAGGATGATGATTTTCTTTGCCGCGCTTGGGTCAACTTCGCTATGGGCGGGGTTAATGCCGTCACCTTCATAGCAGCTATACATATATGGGGTTATGGATGGTAATTCCCCCGCGCAGCTATCGATGCGTTTGTATATGGGGTGAATATTGTGGCTGGTACGCGCGGCGGTGACTTGACCTTTTTTAACTTTTACAAGCTGCGCAAGGCGGCGGTCAGAAAAGCCCATCTTCTTAACGTGCATCCAGTCTTCTGGGCAGCTTGGCAAGCCGTTTTTAATGATGTTTTGTTCTGTTGTTATAATGTTTTGAATACGCTCTAAGAACCACGGGTCAAAACTGGTGATGGCGTGGATGTCCTCAAGGCTCATGCCGTAACGGAAAGCCTGCGCGATATATAATATTCGGGTCGGCGTAGGCTCGGAGAGTTTAGCGCGAATTTGGTCAGGGTGTGGCTGTTCTTGAGTAAGAGATGGCGAGCCGATAACAACGTCATTAAGGCCATCGAGGTCTTTTTCAAGTGAGCGCAGCGCCTTTTGCAGTGATTCTTCAAAGCAGCGGCCAAAAGCCATGGCTTCGCCGACTGATTTCATCGCCGTTGATAATGTCGTGTCACTGCCTTTGAACTTTTCAAATGCAAAGCGCGGTATTTTTGTGACGATGTAATCAATGCTCGGCTCAAACGATGCTGGGGTTTTGCCGCCAGTAATTTCGTTCTTTAATTCATCAAGCGTATAGCCAACGGCTAGTTTTGCGGCAACGCGGGCAATGGGGAATCCTGTGGCTTTGGATGCAAGCGCGGATGAGCGTGAGACGCGCGGGTTCATTTCAATAACAATCATGCGCCCGTCGGCGGGGTTAACCGCAAACTGAACGTTAGAGCCGCCAGTTTCAACGCCAATAGCACGCAGAACGGCAAGTGATGCATTGCGCATGATTTGGTATTCTTTATCGGTGAGCGTCATCGCAGGGGCAACGGTAATCGAATCGCCTGTATGCACGCCCATCGGGTCGACATTCTCAATCGAACAGATAATAATGGCGTTGTCGGCTTTATCGCGCACGACTTCCATTTCATATTCTTTCCACCCTAAAAGCGATTCTTCAATTAAGACTTCAGTAACGGGGGATGCATCTAAGCCTTCGCGGACAATGCGTTCAAATGCTTCACGGTTATACGCAATGCCGCCGCCTGTACCGCCAAGGGTAAAGGATGGACGGATAATTGCAGGCAAGCCGATAAAATCGAGGCCATCAAGCGCTTCGCTGATACTGTGTACGGTTTTACTTTTGGCGCTTTCTAGGCCGATTTCATCCATGATGTCGCGAAATTTTTGACGGTCTTCAGCTTTTTCAATTGCGTCTTGGTTAGCGCCGATAAGCTCAATGTTAAGGCGCTCTAATGTGCCGTCATCGGCGAGAGATAAAGCTGTATTCAGTGCTGTCTGCCCGCCCATAGTGGGTAGCAATGCATCAGGTTTTTCTTTTTCCAAAATTTTGGCAACAACTTCGGGGGTGATCGGCTCAATATATGTGGCATCCGCCAAATCAGGGTCTGTCATGATTGTTGCAGGGTTTGAGTTAATCAAAACAATGCGATAGCCTTCTTCTTTTAAAGCTTTACAGGCTTGCGTCCCTGAATAATCAAATTCACAGGCTTGCCCAATAATAATAGGGCCAGCGCCAATAATACAGATGGATTGGATGTCTTTGCGGCTCGGCATAATCGTGAGTCCTTCATTGAGAAGTGAAAAGTTGTACCGAGATGGAATTTATAAGCTACTATGCGTAGGCTGGCAACAACAAAGTTTGTTGCAGCTTTTGTATGTTCTTTGGTCTATGTTTTTATCTAATATTAACTTTCTTTGACTATAATCTCTTTAGATATGAGGAGCACCGCAATAGTGTCAGAACAAATTGAAAAGCCATCACCAGAAGATTATGAGGTTATAGAAGTCGTTGGGGAGCGGCCTACAGGAGGGGGGATTCCTGATGTTAGCGCCATTGATATTGCGTTGACTACGGGGGAGGCAATCTTTGATCCTGGCGGTCTTGCGCGCGATAAAATTGGCGATGTACTGAAGACTGGTATTGATGGGGACCTTAATGATGAAGCGATAAGGAAAGGGATGAAAGTCACTGGGGTTAATCGCACTTCATTAGGAGAGGATATTCTGGATTTAGCTGTAGATAGGGGGCTACGTAGGCTGGCTGATACTGTCAGTTTAGGGGCTGCTTCTGGTATAGGAGCAATATTAGACGTTGAAGAGTATAAAAGCGACCATCAAGAAATGATAAAAAGCATGGCTGAAAAAGGTGTGCCTGGCTATAAATATATTGAAAAAGACATTAATGGTGATGGTAAGATTGATAAGATTTACGTTGATGCAACAGCGTGTCTTGATAATTTAAATGCGAAAGCAGCAATATATGTTGATGATGGCATTGCTGACCGGAAACGGGTGGGGTCACCAAGTAATATGAGGACTAAACGGGTTCCTGATGAACCTGAAGTCGCTGCGGCTGCAGAGGTTGCGCGTAATGAGGCCGAAGAAGAAATATTTGAAATTGTCTTAGAATCTGATGAGAGAGGGCGAAGCCCATCGCGTGTACATGATGAGTATGTTAAGGATGCTTTTTCTGAAAAGGACGCTGTCGTCGTCGCGCAAGAGGATGTAAAAGAAGCGCCTGCTGCTAAGCCAGAAGGTGCGGCGCAAGGAGAAGTTGGGATAGACCCAAGCGAAGAAATAGGCGGAGCAGCCTTTGCTGCTGACTTAGATCAAGTGGGGGATGCTGAAGCTGATGATGTCGATTATGGCGCGGATGGCGATGAATTATCTGAACTTGATGAGTGGGGAGATATCGATACGGGCTTTGATGCATCTATGGGAGATCTACAAACAGCATTCGTGTCGACGAGCGGCGATATTGGCAATCAAGGCCTGACCCAAAATGATGAGGCGCCCAGACCGCAGCAAGCTGCCGTTAGCGCTACAAAATTCGACTTCTCATAGTAAGGTTTATATTTTTATAAGGAAAGCTTTGCACGTGTGGCGCTTTCAATTGCGGGGGTAAGATAACTTGTGACTTTGCCTTGATTTTGAATTAAGCCTTTAGCCATGCTTGAGGATACAGCCGTCAGCGTTGGGTCTGTAATTAAAAACGCAGTTTTAATATCAGGGTTTTGGTCTTTGTTCGTTAGCGCAAGGCCAAGTTCATCATTAAAATCATTGGCTGAGCGTAGGCCACGGAACATCACGGTTGCGCCGACATTTTCTGCAAATTTCACAGTCATGCAATCATAGCTTTTGGCTTGTAACTTACAGCCTTTAATCCCTTTTAATGCGCCGTCCTTAATTTCGTTATGGATCATTGCCACGCGTTCATCAATGGTGAACAATCCTGTTTTGTCGGGGTTGATACCGATGGATATAATCAGGCGATCAACAAAAGTGGCGGCTTCCTTAATCATCGCGATGTGACCAAGGGTTAAGGGGTCGAAAGACCCTGCATAAATACCGATGCGTTGCTTTGCTTTTTTTACCATATAAGCTTTATAGAAAATATTACCAGAAAAAGCAATACGTAAAATTATGAAAAAATGAACCTAGAGTACAGAAAATAAAGAAAGCGAGAGATAAAGCGCGGATAAGTGACTTTTTCTATTGCATTTAAGGGGCGGTTTATGACAGAGATGATCTATATGACTTATATGCGTAACTTTATACAAAAAGAAAAATGATATGCCAGAACTTCGCCAGACAATAAACACTGCAATGAAAACTGCGATGAAAGAAAAAGACACCGTGTCGCTTTCGACTATTCGCCTGATTTTAGCTGCGATTAAAGAGCGCGATATTAACACCCGCGCATCAAGCGGTCAGGACGGTATTTCAGAAGAAGAAGTCTTATCTTTATTACAGTCAATGATTAAACAGAGACAAGAATCCTCACGCATGTATAACGAGGCAAAACGCCCTGAACTTGCAGAGCGCGAAGAAGAAGAAATTAGTGTTATTCAAGGCTTCTTACCAGAGCAACTTTCTGCGGATGAAGTTGGCAGTGCAGTTGCTGGCCTGATTGATGAAGTCGGCGCAGAGAGCATAAAAGACATGGGCAAAGTTATGGCGGCGCTGAAAACGCAATATGCGGGTAAGCTGGATATGACGCTTGCAAGTTCTGTCGTTAAAGAGAAGCTCGGTTAATAAAACCTTCTTAAAGTGATAAACCCACTAGGCAAGGGCGTTGGTTCTTGCTAAATCATAGCTATGAGTAAATTTACGCCACAATTTTTAGATCAGATTCGCGATAATCTGACACTGTCTGATATTCTTAGGCAGCGTATGAAGCTGACGCGCGCTGGGCGTGAGTTTAAGGGCTGCTGTCCGTTTCATAAAGAAAAGACCCCTTCATTTTATGTGAATGATGAAAAACAGTTTTATCACTGCTTTGGCTGCGGCGCACATGGCGATGCAATACGGTTTTTGGTTGATCATGATAATACCCCTTTCCCTGAAGCTGTGGAGCAGCTGGCTGACAAGGCGGGCATTCCAATGCCGATCCAAAAGCAGCAAACGGCAGCGGACTTTCATTATGAACAGCAACGTAAGGGGCTGTATGAATTAATGGATGATGCGGCGAGCTGGTTTTGTCAGCAGCTTTACACTGGCGAGAATAAAGTCTTCCTTGATTATCTGGTTGGGCGCGGCGTTTCGCGCAGTATGCTTTCGAGCTTTATGATTGGCTGCGCACCTTTAGATGGGCAGGGGCTGCCGAAATTTCTAAAGACGCAAGGTTATGATGAACAGCAAATGATTGAATCGGGGCTGTGCCGCGCAAGTAAAAAAGACGGCAAGCCATACGCCTTTTTTAGGGAGCGCATTATGTTCCCCGTGCTTGACCGTAAAGGGCGCGTTGTTACATTTGGCGGGCGTATTTTGCCAGATCATGTGCGCAGCGCGGCGGGTTTTCCTGCACATAGTGAGAGTTACACCCCGCCGAAATATATTAATGGATCAGACAGCCCGCTTTTTAATAAAAGCCACACCTTATACGGCGAATATCAAGTGCGCAAAGCAAGCCGCGAAGGACATACGCCGATTGTCGTTGAGGGCTATTTAGATGTGATTGCCTGTCATGACGCAGGGTTTAAGGGGGCGGTTGCACCTATGGGGACGGCGCTGACCGATGACCAAATACAGGCGCTGTGGAAAATCGGCGCTTATAATCATAAAACGCCAATTTTATGTTTTGATGGCGATAGCGCGGGGATGCGCGCAGCGGAGCGCGCTATGGATCGCCTGATGCCATTTGTCTCATCAGAACGCACTGTGAATTTTGCCTTTATGCCCAAGGGGGAAGACCCTGATTCGTTTATCAAAACCAAAGGCGTTTCTGCACTGCGCCAGATTTTTGTTACGGCGTTATCATTGGCAAATTATTTATGGCATGCGAAAACAAATGGCAAGGATTTCAAAACACCAGAGCAGCGCGCAGGCTTAGAAAAAGGCCTATATGATGCAATTGAAGTGATTGAAGACGCATCGACGAAAAATTATTATCAGCGTGACATACGCGAGCGCCTTTATAAGCACTTTTCTGCCTTTAAGCGGAACAGTAAATATAAAGGAAAAGGCGATAATGAAAGCGCCGCACGCTCAGAAAAGTATCATCAGAAAGCGGCGATTAATGTTTCGGGCGAGGATAGCGGCCTTGTTGAAACGCTGCAAACGATTTTATTATTGGGAAGTATACGTTTCGCGCCCCTGCTGGAGCGTTTTTA
>DELD01000047.1:27500-28454 GCA_002354205.1 Micavibrio sp. UBA2705
CGCGCCCCTGCTGGAGCGTTTTTATGATGAAATGGAACGCCGTAAGTTTTATCAAGGCGACTTAGAGCATTTGAAGCAATACATGCTTGATGTCGATGTTGAGCTTTATCAAGATGATATGCCTAAATTAAGCGAAGCTTTGCGCGCCGAAGGGTATGGCGATGTGCTGATACGGCTAGAAAACAGTAATTTATCAATGCATGCGCCGTGGCTTAAAAAGGGTGATGAAGAGCATGAGCTGATCAAAGGTTGGGATTCTGTGGTGACACGCTTAAATTCTCTGGCTCATAAAATTGCGCTTGCCGAAGCGATTAAGGCCTTGGAACAAGACTTTACAGAGGAAAATGCGCAGCGTTTAGCGGCACTGCAAAAGCAAGGTTAGGTCAGGCTAAGTTAATCACACCGTTTTTTGCTCTAACAAAATACGCTGCAGCCCCTGTAAACAAAGGGTTTTAGCTTTGAAATAATAAAGTCAAAAAAAAGATTGGATTTTTCTTTAAGAATCCGCTTTAATCTGCGGTCTGCTCGGACTATTATAATTTGTCCGAGATGTGTTTTTATTTTTGCAAGTAATTCTATATTACTGCAATGCGTGAGGGTCGCGTGTAAACACAAATTAAAGAATGTGCAAATAACAGCAAGAATAGCGAGCTTGAAAAGCAAATGAGCGTAAGTGAAAAAGCAAGACAGCAAGATGACGGTGACGATATAGGCAAAGCAGGCTCAATAGCTAGCGTTGTGAAAAAACTGTCTAAAACAGGTAAAGAGCGCGGATTTATCACCTATGATGAATTGAACGGTGCGCTCCCTGCTGAAGAATTTACTTCCGAGCAGATTGAAGACGCTATGGCGAATCTCTCTGAAAATGGTGTGCAAATTGTCGAAAGCGAAGATGATTTTGAAGAAGAAGCACCTGCTGCGAAAAAGAGCGGCGATGATGATGATGAAAATGAT
>DELD01000047.1:28752-29889 GCA_002354205.1 Micavibrio sp. UBA2705
GATGATGATGATGAAAATGATTACGAATCTGGCGGTAATATTGCCAGTGATGATACGGGCCGTACGGATGACCCTGTGCGCATGTATTTGCGTGAGATGGGTACTGTGGAGCTTCTCTCTCGTGAGGGTGAGATCGCCATTGCCAAGCGCATAGAAGCCGGCAAAGAAATGATGATTAGCGGCATTTGCGAAAGCCCGCTAGCGATTGAATCTTTGATTGCGTGGTATCAGTCTTTGCAAAATGAAGAAATTCTTTTGCGCGAAATCGTTGATCTTGATGCGATGTATAATACCGAAGAGCCTGTGGATATGACGCAGGTGAATGCTGCCGCCGAAGAAGGCGATGATGAAGAAAAGTCTGAAGGTGATGAATCAGAAGAAGATTCTGAAGATGAAGATAGCGATTCAGATGATGATAACGACAACGAAGAAGATGATGATGAGCTTGCGGCGGTATCTATGGCCGCAATGGAAGAAGAGCTTCGTCCTGTTGTTTTTGAAATTTTCTCTAAAATTCAAAAAACTTACAAAAAAATTCTTAAGGTACAAAAAGAGCGTTTAGAAGCCTTCCATAAAGGTGATGAGCCAACGGATGCGACGAATAAGAAATATAAAGCGCTTAATGAAGAAATGGTTGAGTTGATGAACGAGGTTAGCCTTAACCCCGCGCGTATCGAACAGCTTATTGAAAAACTTTACAAAATGAACCGTGACTTGGTTGGTCTTGAAGGTAAAATTATGCGTTTTGCGACCGATAGTGGTGTGAAGCGCGAAGACTTCCTCAAACAGCATTACGGCAATGAGCTTGACCCTGCATGGGTTGAAACGGTCACTGGCCTTAAAGGCAAAGGCTGGGCGAAATTTGTTGAGCGTTATGGTGACCGAGTCATCGGTATGCGTGACCAAATCATGTCTATTGGCGATGAAGCCGGCTTGCCGCTTAAGGAATTCCGCCGCATTGTATCGACAGTGCAAAAAGGTGAGAAAGAAGCCGGGCGCGCGAAAAAAGAAATGGTCGAAGCAAACTTACGTTTGGTTATTTCTATCGCGAAAAAATATACAAACCGCGGCCTACAATTCCTTGATTTGATCCAAGAAGGTAATATTGGTTTGATGAAAGCGGTTGATAAATTTGAA
>DELD01000047.1:30195-30709 GCA_002354205.1 Micavibrio sp. UBA2705
ATACCGCCGTGGTTATAAATTCTCGACCTATGCAACGTGGTGGATTAGGCAGGCAATTACACGTTCAATTGCTGACCAGGCGCGTACAATCCGTATTCCTGTGCATATGATTGAAACAATCAATAAGCTTGTTCGTACAAGTCGTCAAATGATGCACGAAATTGGTCGCGAGCCAACACCCGAAGAATTGGCGGAGCGTTTGCACATGCCGCTTGATAAGGTACGTAAGGTTCTTAAAATTGCAAAAGAGCCAGTTTCTTTGGAAACACCAATTGGTGATGAAGAAGATTCAAGCCTTGGTGACTTCATTGAAGATAAAAATGCGATTTTGCCTGTTGAAAGCGCGATTCATTCTAACTTGCGTGAGACAACAACGCGCGTTTTGGCAACATTAACGCCGCGTGAAGAGCGTGTTTTGCGTATGCGTTTTGGTATTGGCATGAATACAGACCACACTTTGGAAGAAGTTGGTCAGCAATTCAACGTGACGCGTGAGCGTATTCGTCAGATCGAA
>DELD01000047.1:30990-32300 GCA_002354205.1 Micavibrio sp. UBA2705
GCGTATTCGTCAGATCGAAGCGAAGGCGCTACGTAAATTGAAGCACCCAAGCCGTAGCCGTAAACTGCGCAGCTTCCTTGATACTTAAAACATGCTCGTGATATGAAATAATTTATAAGGTCGCATTTGATGCGGCCTTATTTTTTGTTTTGTGTTTGATATAATCTTACGTTGCGTGCTTTTATCTTGACATAATCTTTCTGTTTCTTTAGGTGTATAATATAAAAATGTAAAGGGAGTATACCAATGTCTATGTCAGATATGTTTTATAAAGTTGCAAAAGCTGTTGATGATAAAATGCCAGGTGCGGGCGTGAAGCTATATAATGCCGCCGCTATTTCAAGCAGCGTTGCTGAATTGGCTGTTGTTGCAGGTTTGTCTGTATTTGGCCCTAGCGCGAAATAAGAAGAGTTAAGACAAATAAAAAGGGCGAGACATGATCTCGCCCTTTTTTTGTATCTAAATTCTATGCCGTAAGTTCACAGCGCGTTAATTATTGCGGATTCCAGCCAAAAAAGTTGCGTACGCCGTTCCATGGTGAGTTTTGCTGATCTTGGTGGTGTGGGCCGCTTTCAATGTTCGCGTGATCGCAGCGCGCTTTCACTTCATCTAAATGTTTTTGGTCAATCTGTCCTAGGAGGAGCAGGTTTTCACACAAATCAATGGCAAGGTTATGTAAGCGTCTTTTTACGCGTGGAATTTCGATGTAATTTTGCGCGATTTGTTCAAGTTTTGCAGTATTTTCTGGTGATGCATCTAATGTATCGCGTGAAGGAGCAAGGTTTAATTTCTCAATTTCTTCGGTTGATAGGCGCGGGTTGAACAATGTTACATTGTCTTCACCAATCAAATTGCCAAGCGCTTGGCGTGACAGTGAGTTTGTGTAGCTTTCCATGTCCGTCATAATGCCGCCAGTGAGCACGCGTCCAACAACGCCAAGTTTCTTATGTTCTTGCATGATGAACGCTTCGTCAAATTTCCCCACGCCTAAATAAACAAGTTTAATATCGGTATCTGCGTCTTTGTGCTTGTATAAATCACACACAGCAGCGATAGGCGAGTGAATAATGGCTTGGTCGCTATAAACTTTATCACTCAGGGTTTTGTGCGGGATGAATGCAAAGGGACTGGCAATGCTGGCCATTGTTGAATCCCATAAAAATTCATTGCCGTTTGATGTTGTCCCTGACCCGTTTGCATCATTGCTCAGTAAATCGTCTTTGCGATGGAAGAAATGCTCAAATTCGCCTTCCTCTAAATTATAAGATGCAATGTAGACAGATTTAGGGCTGTCGCTAAGGCGTTTTTTT
>DELD01000047.1:32597-33477 GCA_002354205.1 Micavibrio sp. UBA2705
TTTTTTTCCAAAATATTCTTTAAATGTTTCTTTTGGTTTTTCCGAAGAGAAGTGATGCTCTCCCGCCCAATGTTTGATAACGAAATCCACAGGCTTGCGCGCTGCTTGGTAAAACACGGATGTTAATGTGCCGACAGGATCCATATTATCAATATAGATTTTCATGGTTTTGATTAATTCATGCGAATCTGCAGAAACTGTTTCGTCGCGCAAAAGGCGGTTGCATATTTTCAATGCGCTGCGTTTGTGTTTTTCGCTGATAATGTTTTGCTTTGCAAATTTTTTCAAATTATCAAAATCTTGGTAATAGCTTTCATCCATTGCGCGCATAAGCTGGTTTGAAGTTCTTACAATTTCATTCAGCTTATAGCGGTGTTTACGCAGCGGATCGGCCCCCGTGAAAACAAAGCTCGCGACGTTTGTGAATGCCATTTTGGCTGTTCTGTTGGGGATGGGGTCAAAAAAGACTTGTCCGTCATCTTTGTAGCGATCAAGTGTTTCTTGCGCTGTATAGTCAGAAAGGATGCTTGATACGCAGATGGAGCCGGTTGAAACCCCTTCAAATGCTTGGAATAAATCTTTGGATGGTAGGCCGGTTAATCTTTCAAGCTCGACCAGCATTTTCATGGGAACAACGCCTAGCATTGCGCCGCCTGGAATGTATAAAAGATAAGCGGATTTACGCGCTTTTTTGTTATCGTTATTTGAGGTCATGTGACCGGCTCCCATATACTTTTTTATTATTATTTATTTTTTATGATTACATATTAGGAAAAATACATTTATAGATCAAATTTTTTGTGTGCTGCAGTGAAACAAAACCTTGCTCTTGTGTATAAAATAGGCTAAATCAGTCTAGCTAAATTTGTAACATATCGTT
>DELD01000031.1:0-346 GCA_002354205.1 Micavibrio sp. UBA2705
ATTTTAATTAAATATATTTTTATAAAGTGATTACAAAATTGCGTGTGTGACGTGGGTGGCTGTTGATCAAGGAATGAAAGACACCAAAAAGTGGGACGAAGACGAAGAAAGCTTGGTAAGGCTTGCCAAGCTTTCTTCGTTTATTCTTTTATATTATCATTTCGCTTAAGGCTGCGTAGCTGTCGGGGCGGATGGCATGATGTGCTTTATTTCGATTTCACTGCTTTTGCCGAGTTCTTGTATAGAGTGCGTCCGATGGAGTCCTGTATAAGGACTGCCGCCAGCTGTGAATGTTGTTTGTAGGCCGCCGTTAGCTTCGTTAACGTTGTTGTTGTTCATGTTGTTC
>DELD01000031.1:634-10633 GCA_002354205.1 Micavibrio sp. UBA2705
GTTGTTGTTGTTCATGTTGTTCGTCGCAGATGCTTGCTGTTCTGCTTCACATTTTGCTTGACGCTCAGCATAAATTTCCGCACGTGATTTACGCTCTGTGGCGCTGCGATCACTTGAGCCGCGCTCTTCATATGTGCGGGGGCCGCGTGTATTCATACATTCCTTAAATGCTGTTGACGCTGTGCTTGTCTGTATATGCTGCGTCTGTGTTGTTGGCTCATTAATGGGGCTGCTTACAGCTTCCTGTGAAATAAGGCTGTTTGTTAATTGTGCAACCAAGGCAAAACCTGCAACGGCAAGGCCAATCTTTGTGCTTTTGTGGATCGTCATGTTCGTATGTCCCGCTATTAATTTTTTAATGTGCGGGGATATTAACATGCATCAATAAACGCTGTCAAGAAATATGTAAAATGCTATCTCCCTTTAGTCAGCGACGTTTTAGCGTAAGATTTTATCGGTCTAAAGGGAGGAAACCTTGCTTCTTTTTAAAATTGTGATGAGTGTCCACAACGCGCACAGTGCCAGAGCGTGAACGCATAACAATGGTTTGCGTGCGTGCGGATCCTGATCTACGTTTAACGCCTTGTAGCATCGCGCCGTCTGTTACGCCTGTGGCACAGAACATAACGTTATCTGGCTTGGCGAGTTCGTTTAATGTGTATGTCTTGTCAAAGTCAGTAATGCCGCAGCGCTCTGCGCGGCCACGCTCAACGTCGTTTCTGAACACTAAGCGTCCAAGCATTGCGCCGCCTGTACATTGTAGCGCTGCCGCCGCGAGTACGCCTTCTGGTGCGCCGCCTGTGCCGACATAAAGGTCAATGCCTTTATCGGGGTCAGTGGTCGCAATAATAGCGCTCACATCACCATCTTGGATCAGGCTAATGCGTGCGCCAGCAGCGCGGACACTATTGATAAGGTCTTGATGGCGTGGACGATCAAGGATGCAGACCATTAATTCTTGGACATGTGCATCTTTTTCTTTGGCGAGCTTTTTTAAAATATCTTCAATTGGTGCGTCTAGGTCTAATATATCAGGGTTAACGCCCGGGCCGACGGCGATTTTCTCCATATAAGTATCAGGCGCATTTAAAAAACCGCCTTTATCAGCAAGGGCGATACAGGCAAGAGCGTTCATGCCGCCATGCGCTGTAATCGTTGTGCCTTCTAAAGGGTCTAGTGCAATGTCAATTTCAGGGCCGCCGCGACCATTGCCGACTTCTTCGCCTATATAAAGCATCGGCGCTTCATCGCGTTCGCCTTCGCCAATAACAACGCGGCCTCTGATACGCAGGCTATTGAGCGCGCTACGCATTGCGTCTACTGCTGCTGCATCGGCGGCTTTTTCATCGCCGCGCCCAATAAGGAGTGATGCAGCTAAGGCAGCGGCTTCGGTGACGCGCGCGGCTTCAAGGGCGAGGTTGCGATCCATCATAAAGTTTTCGATTTCACGGTTGTAGTTTTGATCGTCTTGACGTTGCGCATTTGCGTTCATAGCGTTTTCCCTGACTTAAAATCATGTTTAAGAATCTTAATCTGGTCGCATTATATCGTCATTATTGGCGAAAGTATGCGATTTCTGTATCGGGTGAGTGCGGCGCTGTGGATTACTCGTCAGCCTCAGTGGCTTTATTCAGTAATTCCATGTGGGAAAGTATGGCGTTAAAGGGCGCGTTCTCACCGTTTGCGCGGTAGAGATAGGAAAGGATCTCTGCAATGGCGGTAAAGGCTTCTGATGGGATAGGGGAATCCATTTCAAAGCTATATAACATCTCGGCAAGGGCGCTGTCTTTCCTGACTTTGATACCGTTTTCAAAAGCGAGCTGTAAAATTTGCTCGGCAATAATTCCCCTGCCAGTGGCTTTGATCGAGGGGAGATAGCCTTTTTTAATACCTTCAGACAGTGCGATGGCTGTTTGGTTTTTAGGTATTTTGCTTATATTTGAGTGTGTTATCTCGTTTTCATTGTCATCGTCAGCCATTGGCACGGATCCTGCACATGTAAAAGCGGGTTTAATACGTTTAATACAAAGTTTGGCACGAGGACCGATAAAATGACAATAGAAAATCTCGCATTATTTAAAGCAGTCGGCGCAAAAATGAAATATTTGAATGTGCGCCAGCAGGTTTTAGCACAGAATATAGCAAACGCAGATACAGCGGGCTATGTGCCGAAAGACCTTAGCGAAGTTGATTTTGGCCGCGTTCTTTCAAAGGTGAGCGGTCAGAGCACAATGCGTGTTGAAACATCATCTTCAGGCCATATGACTGCGAAAGAGACTATGGGCAGCATTAAATCAGGCGATCAGCGCGTGGCTTATGAAGCTACACCATCAGGCAATGCGGTAAATATTGAAGAGCAACTTGTAAAGTCAAACCAAGTGCAGATGGATTACACCATGATGCTGAACCTTATGAAGAAGCAGGTCGGTATGATGAAAACAGCAATTGGTTCTAGCGCAGGATAAGCGGTAAAATAGGAAATTAGCCACGCCATATAAAAGGCGAGAGCATAAGAGAGAGGTTAAAAAATGTCACAATTATACGATACAATGCAAATTTCATCACAGGGTATGCGCGTGCAGTCAACCCGTGTACGTGTTATCTCAGAGAATATTGCCAATGCACAGACATTGCCGAAAACGGCAGATGAAATGCCGTATCAAAAACAGCATGTTGAGTTTAAAAACGTGATGGATAAAGAGCTGGGGCATAAAATTGTCAAGGTTGATGATATTAAGACATCAAAAGAAGCTGAATTTGATTTGAAATATATGCCAAGCCATCCAGCGGCCAACGAAGAAGGCTATGTGCGCGCCCCTAAAATCAACACTTTGGTTGAAATGATGGATGTGCGCGAAGCGCAGCGTTCATACGAAGCGAATATTGGTATGTTTGACCAATCACGTAACATGGCAATGCGTACAATTGATTTATTACGCTAAAGAAATATGGTATACTAATATAAGTAAGATGTTTAGGAGAGTATAATGCCTATAGATGGTACAATGAATGTGGCGCAAGCTGCGAATATATATTCTAACTCGGCAAAATCTGCCGGTACGCAAAGTGTTGCATCTTCATCAGGTGATAATTTTGGTGATATGCTGCGTGAAGCGACAGAGAAGTCCATTGATACAATGCATCAGGGCGAGAAAATGTCAGCGCGCGCAGTGATTGGTGATGCCGATTTGACCGATGTTGTACAAGCCGTCACAGCAGCGGAGATGACGTTGGAAACCGTTACCGCAGTACGTGACCGGATGATTTCAGCCTATCAAGAAATCCTCAGAATGCCAATTTAAGGCGATAATCATTATCAGACTTTAATAGCGCCCAGATATGGTTTGGGCGTTTTTTTATGAGCAAAGGGTAAGGGGATATTAAAAAAATGCCCATGCAATCAGGTTTGCATGGGCAAGATATAAAGCCAGCTTTGAGTATAGGCTGTATATATTAGGCGATGTTTACTTCGTTACGCCAGTGTCACCGTTATAGAAGCGTTGTAAGCGGTGTAACTCCCAATTTTCTAATTGTTCATTACTCAGCCCACCACCGCTTGCAGGGGTGATCTCTTGCATTTGCTCAGCCATGTTAGATTTGGATTGTTGTCTGTAAGCATCAACGCCTTCCGCGTTGTTGACAACATTAATGGTCTCTGGCGCGGATGCTGTTGGCGGCGCGTATTGCGCGCTATTGGCATTTGCGTGAGACGAAAATCCACCCATAACGATTATCGCTGCGGCTAAAGTTAAGGACATAGTGAAAGGTTTCATGATAGAGCTCCTAACATAAAGTTTTACATTTATGTTTGGCCATCTAGCCCTTGTGCACATTGATATTATGCGCAAAAAATAGGTGGCAAAACTATTTGACGCAAAAGTTGCGCCTATAATTAATTATACATAATTCTAAGTTGCGTTTAAAGTATAATCGTAAATTTATTACTCTTGGCAACCTTTTGCTTTGCGCAAAGCGAAGCGGTTAGGGGATAAGTGCGATATTCGGGATGACTTCAAAAAAACACTCAGGTAGTCTCTATATATGGAACAGGCTGAAATTATAGAATCTATCCGCGAAGCCATATGGCTCACTATCCAAATATCAACCCCCATTATGTTGGTGGGGTTGGTTGTTGGTGTGATCATCGCGCTGTTGCAGGCTTTAACGCAAGTGCAGGAGATTACTCTGGTCTTCGTGCCGAAGATTCTTGCGATTTTTATGGCGATTTTCTTTTTACTGCCAAGCTTTTCCTTGTTAATGATTGCGTATATGGAGCGTATCGCTGACCGCATTATTGGGGGCGGCTGAATATGTCAGAATTGCAAAGCTTTATCACGCAGGGCGTGTTTGCTTTTATCCTTACATTTGTACGCGTCGGCACGGCGCTGATGATTATGCCAGGGCTAGGCGATAGCCTTGTGCCACAGCAAGTGCGCCTGTATATTGCGCTTGGTTTTGCGTTTGTGTTATTTCCCGTGACATCGGCTTATATGCCAACGCCAGTGCCAAGCTCATTTTTATTGTTTTTATTGATTGGTTTTGAATTTGTAACGGGTGTGTTTATTGGCACTATCGCGCGTATACTTACCGCGGCGATTGATATTGCCGGTATGATTATGTCGATGATGCTTGGCCTTGGTAACGCGCAGCTTTTTAATCCGCTTATGGCATCGCAAGGTTCACTTATTGGTGCGTTTCTTTCGATCTCAGGGGTGACGTTGTTATTCGTTACGAATATGCATCATTTATTGCTGATGGGTATTTTTGAAAGCTACGAAGCTTTTCCCGTGGGGCAGTTACCCGAAGCGCAATCTATGGGTGAAATGATTGCAAAAGTGGTATCTTCTGCGTTCCGCATTGGTATTCAAATGTCTATCCCGCTGATTGTTATTGGGACTGTGATGTATATTGGTATGGGCGTTCTTGCGCGTATTATGCCACAAATACAGGTCTTTATGTTGGCGCTGCCTTTACAAATTTTGTTGGGTTTAATGACTTTAGGGGTGACGGCGGCAGCGGCAATGATGTTTTGGTTGCAAGAGTTTGAAAACGGTATAGTTTTCTTTCTGCGCCAGAGCTATTAGGAAACAGCGTTGTTTTAATGGTGTTTGGTTTTAATCTTGGATATTCAGCGTTTATAAACTCTATATATATAGAATATAAAGGGTGCGCCACATTTCTGCGCAGGCTGATTTAAGGACTTTAGGGATATGAGTGAAGAAGACGACTCCCAGAAAACCGAGGACCCCACCCAGAAAAAGTTGGATGATGCCCGTAAAAAAGGCCAAGTGCCACTTTCGCGTGAAGTCAATAATTGGATGATTTTGCTGGGGGGGACGATCATCATTGCCTTTATGTCAGGCAATTTGATGGTTGAGCTTTCTGCTATGTTCAAAACATATTTTGAAATGGCAGGAAACTTTCCAACCGCGCCAGGCGGTTTAAAACATATTTTGGGTGATGCTCTGTTCGAAGTGATCCGTTTATTAGCAACGCCTTTCTTATTCCTGATGGCGCTGGCTTTTTTAGCGCCCGTATTACAAATCGGCTTTATGTTCTCACCGGAAGCTATTAAACCAGATTTCAGCAAAATCAGCCTGATGGGCGGTTTTAAACGCCTGTTTTCAGGTCGCGCGGTGATTGAATTTTTAAAAGGCCTTTTAAAAATTGTCGTTGTCGGCGCTATTGGTATTATATTGGTCGCGCCATATATGGCGGGGGTTGACCATTTGGTTGGCATGCCGATGTTGGATACGGTTGCGGAGCTGCGCCATATTACCCTGCGCGTCTTGTCAGGGATGCTGTTCGCATTATTGGTTGTAACAATTATTGATGTTGTCTATCAGCGTTATTCGCATCAGCAAAAAATGATGATGAGCTTTCAAGAGGTTAAAGACGAGCATAAGCAAAGCGAGGGTGACCCCCATATGAAAGCCAAGCTGCGTCAATTGCGCCAGCAGCGCTCACGCCAGCGCATGATGCAGGCTGTACCGACGGCGGATGTTGTCATCACTAACCCGACACACTTTGCGATTGCACTTAAATATGACCCAGAAGCTATGGATGCGCCGAAGGTCGTTGCAAAAGGTGCAGATAATATCGCGCTGACTATTCGTGAAATTGCCAAAGAACATAATATTGAGATTGTGGAAAACAAGCCGCTGGCACGTTCTTTATATGACCTTGTTGAGATTGAACAGGATATTCCTGTTGAACTTTATAAGGCCGTGGCTGAAATTATCAGCTATGTTTTCAAAAAGCGTAAGTAATCTTTATTTCTAATTTATGCGCAGCGCATGAAAAAACCGGCAAACAAGGCCGGTTTTTATCTTTTTATTTGAATTATTTGAACGCGGCTTATTTATGTGTGCATTCTGCGCTGGTTATTTGGTTCGGGCAGCTTCTATTCGCGCATCTAAAACTTGTTTTATTGTCAGGTAGGCAGTTATCGACAACCTCAAACTGGACATGTTTTTTCATGCCTTCTGGACCACTGCGTGCCATACCAATTTCGTGGCGCATCATTTCGTCTAGGCCATCACCCATGATGACAACAACATTATCCGCATCTTCTTGTTCAAACATCGAAAATATTGAATATTGCTGGCTACCAGAATAGGTTGATGTAACGCAGCTGCTTTCTAGGCCGTATTTATCTTCGAGTTGTTTTTGAAAAATATGACATGCTTTTTTATAATCTGCTTGCGTGTAGCCGTGAATATTCTGTGCATAGAGGCTTTCGTCGCTGCCTTGCTCGATATATACAACGTCGATCATATCAACAAAATAAATTTTAGAATCTTGGTTTTCGCTAGACTGTATGATGGCACTGAGCTTGTCTGCGGCGCTTAGACTGTCGACTAAGTTTTCTGTGCAAACCAGATATACATTTTTAGGTGCGCGTTCAGCTCTGTTATTGAATAGATTTTCCATTTGAAACCCCGTTTATATTATAATGTAAATTTTGCGCATCATAGGCGCGCTTGATAATATGTCAAGAAGGGGTTGTGTTGCTGTGCAGCAATAGCGTGCGGTGCTAGATAAAGTGTGGAAGCGTAAATTAAAGTGTGAATGAAAACAATTGTCTGCGGCTTGGCTATAAAAAAATATATATGAACGTGATATTTCTATAGCTTCACATTTATCGTAATTACAGAGTATACGGTTGGTTTTATGAACACAGCACCAGACCATAAAGATTTTATCATGCGTCAGCACCGTAATGTTGACCAAACGATCATCGAGAGTAAAGAGTCGAAAAAAATATCCCTGATGTTGATTGTCTGGGGCGTGTTGAGCGTCTTCTTCGTTGTGCTGCTTGGTGCGCTGTCGTTTGAAATTTATAAAGTACGCGAACTTCCTCTGGCTGATTTACGTGTGCTAATGAGCATTTGGCTGATAAGTGTATTGGCGCTGCTCGTTTTTGTTGGGCGCGTTAAATATGTGCTTTTGAATCCTTATAATAATTTTGATTCTAAGGTTTTGGATTCGGTGCTTGAGGGCAGCCGTGGCGCGCGCCTTGTCACGGACCCTTCTGATAATGCTGTTTATTACAATAAGCGCTTTCAAAAACTATGTAAGGGTTATGGCGCGCCGGGGCTTGATGCCTTGTCGAAGCTGTTTACACAAAACGAACAAGCGCGCACGCATTTTGCGTCTTTGGCAGATAGTGCGCATCGCGGTTTAGAGGGGTCGATTGACCTGCAAACAACTTTGGATGGGCAAGATTACTGGTTTTTGGTGACAGCGCAGCCTGTACAAAATTGGGCAGGATATATTCATTGGCGCATTGATGATGAGACACAAAAATATTATGCGCGCCAAGCCAAAGACGAAGAGCGTGAAAAACTCATCGACTTTACTGATAACGCACCCGTCGGCTTCTTTTCGGTTAATGAAGATGGGCGGTTTATTTTTGCCAATGCAACATTTGCGCGCTGGCTTGGTGTGGATTTAGATACTTTATTCAATGATGTTTTGCTGCATTCATTTTTAGAATCTGTGCCAGATGATGCGCACCCATATGATATTATTGCCGGCGGCGGGGCGCGCCAAGTTGCGGAAATTAACCTTAAAGGCCCTGCGGGTAAAATATTCAAAGCATCGGTTAGTCAAACAGTGGTTATGAGCGATGACAAGAATGTGCGTACCCGCGCCGTTGTACATGATATATCTGCCGAGAGTGCGATGCGCCATGCGCTGAAACTATCAGAAGACCGCTTCGCGCGCTTCTTTGAAGAAGCGCCGCTGGGTATTATTATGATCGACCCTGAACATAAAATTCAGGACAGTAATAAAGCGTTTTCAGAACTGACTGGCTATGATACGCACAGCGTCAAAGGCGCAGAGTTTCTTTCCTTTATTCATGACGATGATCGCCGCGCGATGATACAACGCCTATCAAAGGTTAGCGCCTGTGATAATGTTGAGGTTATGCAAGATGTGCGTTTAAAGCTGGCTTCAGCTAATGATGACGGGCAGGGCGATAAATATGTGTATTCTATTGTCTATGGGCGGCACTTTGAATCGCTCCATGGCAGTGACAACATCGTGCTGCATTTCCTTGATACCTCCGAGAAGAAATCATTAGAGCAGCAATTTGCACAATCGCAGAAAATGCAAGCGGTAGGGCAGCTTGCGGGCGGCGTGGCGCATGATTTCAACAATTTGCTAACTGCGATGATTGGTTTTTGTGATTTACTGCTTTTACGTCACAAACCGGGGGACCCGTCTTTCCAAGACATTATGCAGATTAAGCAAAATTCAAACCGTGCGTCGAATTTGGTGCGTCAGCTTTTGGCGTTCTCGCGCCAACAGACTTTGCGGCCTAAAGTGCAGGATATTACCGACATTTTGACAGAAGTATCGCATTTGGTGCGTCGCTTGCTTGGCGCGAATGTTGAACTGGAAATGACGCATGGCGACAGTCTTGGTCTTGTGCGCGTTGATGGGGGGCAGATGGAACAGGTCATTATCAACATGGCTGTGAATGCCCGCGACGCTATGGATGGCGCAGGGCGCTTAACGATTGATACGGCGCATTTTTCAAATCGTAAAGCGGTTAAAATTGGTGATGACGAAATGTCGCCTGGTCACTGGGTTAAAATCACCATTTCTGATACGGGTAGCGGTATACCCCCTGATGTAATGGCACGCATTTTTGAACCGTTCTTTACGACGAAAGATGTTGGTAAAGGGACGGGGCTTGGCCTTGCAACTGTTTATGGGATTATTCGTCAAACGGGCGGTTTTTTGGATGTTGATAGCGTGGTCGGTAAGGGGACAAGCTTTATAATCTATTTGCCTGTGGCGCAGGAAGTTGATGACAGCGAAGATGAAGACGCGGCGGCAGCGCTTGAAGCTAGCCCAGCCGCCGAAGCGCCAAAACCGATGGATTTAACAGGCACTGCGAAAATTCTGTTGGTTGAGGACGAAGATGCGGTGCGTAACTTCTCTGAGCGTGCGCTGAATAATAAGGGCTATGAAGTTGTTGGCGCGGATTGCGGGGAAAGCGCAATTGAGGTTATTGAGGAACATGGCATTGAAACATTTGATTTGGTTGTGACAGATGTCATTATGCCGAACATGGACGGGCCAACTTTGGCGAATAAAATCCGCGAGAAAAAACCGAAAATGAAAATTATCTTTGTCTCAGGCTATACGGAAGAAAAGCTTAAAGAACATATGGGGGAGAACATATATTTCTTGCCTAAGCCGTTTTCGTTGAAGCAATTAGCCGAGAAAGTCAAAGAAGTACTAAGTTAAGTAAAAAACGCCGCCCTGCATATAAGGCGGCGTCTCTATTCTGAAATCTCTGTTTTGTCTTATGGCTCTGGCGTTTTAATCACGCATTGTACTTGACCATTTTCATCGTTTTGCAGGGTCACGTTATTGCCTTCTGCCGCGCTTTCTAAGCACGCTCTGACAATATCTTCTTGTGACTTTGCAGTGATACTAATTTCTTGTACTTCTGGGATGTTAGCAACATATTCTTCGATG
>DELD01000038.1 GCA_002354205.1 Micavibrio sp. UBA2705
CATGCCGTAATTACCTGCGCCGAACGAACCGCCAATAATCATGGTTAGTTTAGGGACGCGTGCATTGGCAACCGCTGTCACCATCTTTGCCCCATCCTTGGCTATGCCGCCCGCTTCATATTTACTGCCAACCATAAACCCTGTGATGTTTTGTAAAAATACTAAAGGAATGCCACGCTGATCGCACATCTTAATGAAATGCGCACCTTTAAGGGCGGATTCAGAAAATAAAACGCCATTATTCGCGACAATGCCAACGGGCATCCCTTCAATATGGGCAAAACCTGTAATAAGCGTTGTGCCATAGCGCGCTTTAAATTCATGAAACTCTGAGCCATCAACGACCCGCGCGATGACTTCTTTGATATCAAATTGCGTCTTTAAATCAGGCGGCACAACGCCGTATAGCTCTGATGTATCATATTTAGGTTCTTTGGGCGCTTTTAGCGCGACTTCAACCAATTTTTCACGATTGAGATTGGCGATTGTCTCGCGCGCAAGCTCCAAGGCGTGATAGTCATTTTCAGCCAAATAATCAGCCACACCAGAAACGCGGGTGTGCAAATCGCCACCGCCTAAATCTTCGGCACTAACATCTTCGCCGGTCGCCGCCTTAACCAGTGGCGGCCCCGCTAAAAAGATTGTGCCTTGTTCTTTGACGATGATGCTTTCATCCGACATGGCGGGCACATAAGCCCCGCCCGCTGTGCATGAGCCCATGACCACAGCAATTTGCGGAATATTCTGCGCCGACATATTGGCCTGATTAAAAAAAATGCGCCCAAAATGGTCTTTATCAGGGAAAACTTCGTCCTGATTAGGCAAATTCGCGCCGCCACTATCAACCAGATAAATACAGGGTAAGTTGTTTTGCATCGCGATTTCTTGCGCGCGCAGATGTTTTTTAGCTGTGAGCGGAAAATACGTGCCGCCTTTTACTGTTGCATCATTACAAACGATTACACATTCTTGCCCTGCAACGCGGCCAATGCCCGTGATGATGCCTGCGGAAGGAATATCGTCTTCATAAACTTCATAAGCTGCCATTTGTGAAAATTCTAAAAACGCCGTGCCGTCATCCAAGAGCTGGTTAACGCGTTCACGTGGCAGCAACTTGCCGCGCGCAAGGTGGCGTTCGCGCGACTTATCACCGCCACCAAGTTCAATGGCGGCAATTTTCTGGCGCAGATCATCAACCAATGCGCCCATTGCATGTTCATTGTTTTTAAAATCATCAGAAGATGGATCAATTTTTGATACGAGGACTGCCATGATGCGCCTTAATATTCCCTGTTTATTATTTGTCTTTTGACTTTATTTGATGCAGAGTTTACCTTTATGCAAGCAATAAAAAAAGTGAAAAATATATTCTACTTTCAAAACGATATAATCGTATCAATATATTGATCATATATGTATAGATATTATAAAAACACACTTAAAAACAGGGGTTAAATATGCAAGAAGTCGAATTTATCTGGAAAAATGGCAAGATTATTCCTTGGGCAGAAGCCACCGTTCATTTAATGACACATGGTCTGCATTATGGCACAAGTTTTTTTGAAGGCATTCGCGTATATGAAACGCCTGAAGGCCCCGCCGTTTTCCGCCTTGAGGAACACATTAAGCGCCTGCATGACACCGCAAAAATTTATGGGCAAACCATCACTTTTAGCGTCGAAGAAATCATCACGGCCTGTGAAGATGTTATCCGCGCCAATAAATTAAAATCAGCCTATATTCGCCCGATTGCCTATGTCGGCTATGGCAGTATGCTCGTTGCCCCTAAAGAATGCACAATTGACCTTGCCGTTGCCGCCTTCCCTTGGGGCGCATATTTAGGAGATGAGGGTCTGAATAACGGCATTGATGCCTGCGTTTCAAGTTGGAACCGCGCTGCGCCAAACACTATCCCGACGCTTGCCAAAGCAGGCGGAAATTATCTTTCTGGCTTTTTGATCTGTAGCGAGGCACATGATCGCGGCTTTGATGAAGGTATAGGCCTGACCGTTGATGGAAAATTAAGCGAGGGCGCAGGGGAAAATTTGTTCTTGATTAAAAACGGCGTTATCTACACGCCCGATAGCAGTTCGTCTATTCTCTCTGGCATTACGCGCGACACTATAATCACCCTCGCCAAAGAAATGGGCTATGAAATACGTGAACAAGCCATAAGCCGCGAAGCGTTATACCTCGCGGATGAAGTCTTCTTTACTGGCACAGCCGCCGAAGTCACGCCTGTGCGCTCAATTGATCGCAAGCAAATCGGCGAAGGTCAGGCCGGCCCAGTGACCAAGAAAATTCAGAAAACGTTCTTTGGCATGTTTAACGGTACAACTACGGGCCATGAACACTGGCTGCATCACATTGCGCCCGCAGCATCCGCGCAGAAATCTGCGTAACGAATAAGCAGAATCTGTTTTTAAACGTCTTATTACAGATTTTGATATAGTATAAATATAAAGAGATAAAACCTATTCTTTGGGGAGGAACGACATGTCAGCTGACGCGATAAACGAAGCTTTAGAGAAATTTGGTGATAAGGCAACCAGCCTAACGCAAATCGTTCATAAAGACCTGAAGAAATATTACATAGAAATGCAGGACGCTGTCAAAACACAGAACGCCGAAGAGGCTATTATCGCCGCACACTCATGTAAATCCATCTGTGCCCTTATCAACATGCCCGATGCAATGCACATTGTGCGCACCATGGAACAAGCGGCGCGCGAAGGCGACTTAAGCGGTTATGAAATGCTTTTAGAAAGTTACACCCCCCTATATAAAGAGATAATCTCTCACCTTGATGATGTTTTAAGCAAGGCTGCTTAGCATTAAGCGCTGACAGATTCTTTTTCAGGGCTCATATTTATTTTACGTGGTAATGGACATTGTAATTTAGGCGCGAAAACCATGGGGCCTGAAATAAACGTAAAACCAAGTTTCTGCGCACACCCCAGTAAAACCTTATTCGGCGTGTTCTTCATAAGGGTTTTTGCGCCGATTTTCTTATATGCCTGCGCATATTTCTTCATCAATGCGACCATTTGCTCTTTGGGCAGGCGTACTTCATTAAAATTAAAACTATAACAAAATGGTTTAAAGCTGGTTTTGCTAAAATCAGGACAAGATAAAATACCGGTATCAATAACCAGAGAGCGGCACATGCTATTAATTTCAGTAAGCAAAGCTGCTAATTTTGGCGGTACGGTGTTGCCGCGAATGCCGCGCACCTCAACAACCAATAAATTACGCACATGCTGAGGCATTTTCTTTAAACTAAGGATCAACAGGTCTTCGACTTGCTTTTCAATCAAAACACGAATATCAATCGATGCCATAACAAGCGCCTTATTGCCATTTTCTAGTAATCTAGATATTTCCAGATGCGCTGCGTTAATTTGCGCAATATTATCACGCATGACATCTTCAATACGGCTAGGGCTGATTGCCTTGGGGTTTGTTTCGATCAACGCGCCAATAACGGTCGAAATGTCGGCATTAAGTACAGCGTTATAGGCAAACTTATACGTGCCAACCAATTTTTTAATATCCTCAGGCATTTCGCTGTCCACAGCGAAGTTCTGCAGTGCGCGCTCTGACCAGATGCGCACTTCTTCGATTTTTGGGCTTACGCGCAGGCCCTCTTTAAGAACGCGCACCAAGTCTTCGTTCATCTGCTGTTTTTTGGCTTCTGGCGCGGCAACAGTTGTCATGGCTTCATCAACGTTGTCATCTTTCAATGCCGCCGCCATGCCCTTTTGGAGCGCTTCAACGCGCAATTTTGCCGCCGCTTCTGGCAAGCCTTCATAGCAGATATGAATAATCGCGGTTTCAATATCTAAATAATATTGCGCCTTATTATCCGCGCTATGCTGCTCAGCTAGCTTTTTCCACACAGCCTGTATAGTTTTAGATACTTTTGTGGTCTGCACAAAGTAATCAGGAAAAGTCTCTGGCAGTGATAAAGTCACAAAGCTTTTCTTTTGTGCCAATTTCTCATAGTTATTTTTCTCTATTTCATGAACGCCCAAATTTGTCATAATAATCTCTTTATAATAAAAATTAAACAATACATACCGGTAGGTATCTATACCTATAGTAGCATAATTTTTATTAAAGAAAACTTAATGTCGCATTGTAAGGCAAAGCTTGCACGTTATGATTGGATGTTTTTTAAAGCCGCGCCAATATCTTGACTGTTGCCTAGAACGAAGTCGCGCCCCGTCGACCAAACGGCATCATCGTCATATTTATCGCGCGCCAAAAAACGCGTGTGCTTAACAAATGGTAATGTGGGGTTAAAACGGTGCGCTCCATCAAACATACCAGAAAGCCAAAGCTTCACACGCGAGCCTGGTTCATTAACCGGCCAATCATGTTCATCAGCAAGAGCGTTAAAGATATCTGAAATCTTGCCCGCCTTCGTATCGCTATCTAAACCATTCATATAGTCTGAAACATCAGCAAGGTTGTGCCAAAGCGCCAATTCATCTTTATCACATTCTGCGGTGAAGAATAATGGACGTATTGCAACGCGCCTAAATATACGCTTGAGTGAAAGCCACATAATATTGATCCCTGTTCTTTATCGTATTTTTTTCTTTATACTATAAAGACAATTATGCGGAAGTCAAAACCCTCGCCTATATTGCATCCACACCCTGCGCATTACATTGCTGAATATAGCGCTCAATCTCCTCGCGTGGGTAAGGTTTAGTTATAAAACCGCGCGCGCCAAGGCTCTGTGTTCTTTTAATCGTATTTGAGTCATTATGCGCAGATATAATCACGACAAACGCGTCAGGGTCCACCTCAAATATTTTTTCAAGAAAATCATAGCCTGACACACCTGGCATATGAATATCTAGAAACAAGATATTCGGGGCAATGCGCGCATATTTCTTCAGTCCGTCTACGGCTGTGCGCGCAGTCTCAACATCATGATGTCGTCCAACAGATTTCTGCGCTAAACTTAACGCAAAGCTGTCATCATCAATAATCAGAACTTTTATATCATCTCTAGCAGCGCGTATTTTACGTAGCGCCAAGGGGAGCCCCTCCCCTATTTTCACACCTAAAAAGCGCTCTCGTGCTGATGTTACTTGGGCGGCACCTCGCCGCGCTGCCGCTTCGTGCGCTTGAACATACTTCACCAAGCTTGCTGCAATTTCGTCATAATCATGGGGAAGTTTATAGAGCTTGCCATTACGATAGCGGTCTAAACCAAAATGCCGCGCAGCTTTAAGTACGTGGTGCATAGTTAGCCGTGTTGATATAACAAAGATATCGCCATTCAAAAACTGGAAGATTATGGCCTGCACATCTTTGAGCTCTTGCGCAAAGAAGCTTTTAACTATACCACGCTGGCTTGACGCAGCAAAAGGCGTCCTCGACAAGTCAAAAAAAGCAGCAAATAAACCTGATGGCGTGTTTTGGTATGGCCTAATATGTTCGCAGGCCTGCTGTTCTGCATTACTTGTTATAAGTTCCATCGCATTCTCGCCGCTAATCGGGTGTGATACTTAACTATAATAGTAACAAGAACTAAGCATAAAGTCTATTTTTATGCCGCAAACAAGGGGGAGAATCGTGACCATTTAAAGGCCTCATACCACCATTTCAGGTTGCGCTGCACATTGTTGAATATAACTGTCCATTTCATCAAAGGCAAAAGGCTTGCTCATAAACCCCCGCGCGCCCAAATACCCTGCCTTGCTTATGTTATACTGATCATCATGACCAGAGATCACTACGACAAAGGCCTTGGGGTCCATCTCAAATATTTTGCTGAGAAAATCATGACCAGATACAGCTGGCATATTAATATCAAGAAAAATTATGTCTGGCGCGAGGCAGGCATATTTCCTAAAGCCTTCCAAAGCGCTATGCGCAACATCGACAGCATACTCGTTTCCGAGCGCTTTTCTGACAAAGCGCAGCGCAAATTCATCATCATCAATAACCAGAACTTTTATGTCTCTACGCTCACTACGCATTTGATCCAGCACCATATATAAATTCTGCGCCACCTCAATATCAAGGAAGCGATCCCTGAGCGAGGCTGTAGCGTCATACATACACTGCGCCTGCTTTTTTTCTTTATATGTTTCTAAATAACGGGACAAGATAGCCGCGACCTCATCATAATCACCTGGCAGGCTATGAAGCATATTATTGTTCCCCAAACCTAAGTAGCGTGCGGCCTTCACTATGAAATCAGGTGTTAAGTGTTCAGATAAAGCGAAAATATCCCCATTGCCAAACTGAAAGATGACAGCTTTCGGATCGCTGAGCTCTGTCTGAAAAAAGCATTCTACGCGCACACGCTGGTCCCGATCATAGAAACTGGTCATAGACATCTTAAAGAAGGCAGCATTCGCGTAAAGCTGCCGCCCCCTATAGGCGCTTAGATATTTGCATGCTTTTTGTTCTGCATTATCGATTACATACTCCATGACATACTCCGCTGTTATTTCTTGCGATAACATGCGTTGCAAGGGTTATGCCACACACAAAGTTATGAAAAACATGGGTTTATATACATATTTCAGCTCAAAATTGTCTCAGATGTCCCATAAAAGAACACAGTGCGCGCATAGTCAGCGTACAAAAAATAGGTTCTGCGCATCAGATAAATTAGCATCATATGCATAGCCGTCGGCAGTGAAGCCCTCTAGCCCTGACGGTGCCTCAACTTTATTCTGAATAATATAACGCGCCATCATGCCGCGCGCGCGCTTCGCCATTAAACCGATGGTTTTTAACTTACCGTCACGGTTTTCTTTGAAATGGCAGGTGATGAAGGCAGTGCCGAATGATTTCGCATCAACTGCTTTAATGTATTCATTTGATGCAAGGTTGATAACATATGGCGCTTTATGATCCTTAATTGCGCCTTTAATATAAGCGGTGATTTTATCACCCCAGAAATCATATAGGTTCTCGCCATTATCATTACTAAACTTCGTGCCCATCTCTAGGCGGTAAGGCTGCATTAGATCTAACGGACGCAATATGCCATATAGGCCAGAAAGAATTGCGAAATGGTCTTGCGCATAATTTAGATCGTCATCAGAGAGGCTTTCAGCCTGCAGCCCGACATAGGTGTCGCCCTGAAAGAGAAACGCGGCTTGGCGCGCTGTATCAACGTCAAACTGATCCGCAAACCCTTGATAGCGCTCATAGTTAAGCGTGCCGAGCTTTTCGGAAATATGCATCATCTGCATCAAGTCAGCGGCTGATTTATCTTGCAGGGTCTTTACTAAGCTTTTGATCTCGCTTTTAAACAAAGGCTGCGTCATGTTCCCTTTCGGTAAATCATCAGAAAATTGTAGCTTTTTTGCTGGTGAAACGATAGCGAGCATAGTGATCCTCTTTATATGACGTTAGTGAAGCTTATAGAAGAAGATAGCTATAAAAAAAAACATGTCCAGTATGCAAAAGCAAAAAACTGGACATGTTCTATAATTTATAAGGAATTTAGCGTTTAGGCCATTTTAGGGCGTTTATATTCAACGCTAAACGGTACATTTTCACCGCTCGTGCCTTCTGCGTCTGCCGCGTCGAGGTATTTGCCGTAGCCTTCTTTGCGCAAGAATGCGTCAGGTGATAGTGGCTTCACTTCTTCCCCTAATGCGCGATATACATTATCAAACGCTTCGCTTGCATCTTTGGTGCAGCCCACAGAGACAAATTCGCGTTTAAAGGCCGTAACAGCTTTTTGCCCGTGCTTATCGAACAAATCTTCCATCGCCGAGACCATGAAGTTGGCATAGAGGTAGCTATAATATCCCGCAGAATAACCGCCGCTCACAATATGCGAGAAACCATTGACCATAGCGTTATCGCTGCTTTTATCAACAACAAGCGCTGTACGGCCAAATGACGCTTTGTTAAATTCAGACATGCTTGAGATTTTATCTGTTGTCGAGTACATCTCCATATCAAGCCAACCAAATTGGTTCTGTCTTAATATTTGCAAATCAGGCTTTTTCGTCATCAGCTTGTCATACAGGGCTTTCGGCATCTTCTTGCCTGTTTCAGCGTGACGCGCATAGCTATTAAAATGTCTGCGATGCTCTGCGAATTTCTCATTAAACTGCGATGGCAATTCAACCGCATCCCAAGCAATATCAATCGAATTTAAAGTCTGATACGGCGTTTTCTGGCTCGAGTGGCCATGCGCTGCGTGCCCCCATTCATGGTACAGGGTTGTGACGCTATCAAAGGAAATATACTGTTTTGCTTTATCAACGGCATAGTTACAATTAACCAAAGTGATGGGCACTTGCCACTCGCCATCAACCATGCCCGCAGGGCGCATCTGATCCATCCATGCGCCACCACGCTTGTCGGCACGCTGATATAAATCAACAATAAATATACCATTCACTTTACCTGATGGCGTTTTTGAATAATAAACCTGCATATCGTCTGAAGGCATTTTAAAATCTTGTGTTTCTTCAAGCGTAATACCATATCGGCGCTTCATTGAACGCGTTAACCCATCCACGACGTCAGGGACATTAAAGTATTTTTTCTCTTCTGCGGGGTCAATACCACCTTCTTGCTTTGAGGCAATGTTAAGGTAATATGCAATATCCCATGGCTGTAATTTCACAGCGTCATCTGCGTCAGCATCCAGCGTAGTAATACCATCAGCCTTGGCAAAGCTTAACGCCTTATCATAAACATCAACGCTTGCACGGAAGCCAACATCGCGCATACGATGCAGGATATTCCAAACGTTTTCTGGCGTACCTGCGGCGCGATTATCAGGGCGGATTGTTTTTTCAACAAGGTTTTTATAGCCAAAAAGCTGTGCCATTTGCTGTTTTAGCTGATGAATTTCGCTAACAAGCTGGTCATTATTCTGCGCACCCTTATTACCGCGTGCTGTGTAATTTTCCTGTATCAAACGGCGTGTTTCGCGGTTGTGACATTCTTCGATAATGTCAAAAGATTCAGGGATCGCGCCAATAATAACATCGCCGCTTTCTTCATCTGTAAAGAACGCAATTAAAGATTCATTGACACCGTCTAAACGCTCGGCGATTTCATCTTTTTTGATAACAACTTTTAAGCCCTCTTTCGCTTTTGCATCCGAGTGGGTTGCAAGGTTCTGACCAAATTTCGAGCTTTTTTCTGTCAACTTTTCTTGTATTGCCAAATATTCTTCGCGCTGTGCGGCGCTTAGGGATAACGGCCCCTCTTCAAATTCTTTATAGGTAAGCTCTGTTAAGCGTGTCTGCACATCATTAAGGCCAGATTGATCATCATATACGGCTTTAATACGCTGATAAAGGTCCTCATCTGACCCGATTTCAACAAAAACAGGTGAAAGCATGTTCGATATCTTATTCTGCAATTCCACAATTTCATCGGTAAACGCATTGCTTTTATAATAGGATGTAATCGACAAAACGCGCATAACATCCTGCGCGCAGGCTTCATATGCTTCAATGGTGTTTTCAAACGAGGCCTCGTCTAAAGGTACAGCTTTAATCGCCGCGATATTCGCCTTCGTTTTCTCAACCGCCCACTCCATCGCAGGGATAAAATGCTCTGGCTTGATCTGATCCCAAGCAGGCATATTAAATTTTGTTTTCGGTGGATTTACAATCGGATTATCCTGCAAATTTGCAGCTGATTTCTTCTGAGACATAGCAACCTGTTCCTAATTTTTTATATTTTTTTCTACATTAGGATTATGACAGACAGGGACTTATGTCAAGAGAAAAGCAAAATTTATCAGATCTTGTTGTTTATTCTTTTTTTAAGCCAGCGCACCATGACTTCCGCCAAATCATTATAATCGACAGGCTTAGATAAATAATCATTCATGCCGGCTTCTAAGCACCGCTCTTTCACCCCAACCATGGCATCCGCAGTAAGCGCAATAATCGGCACGTAATATTTCAGCCCCTGCGCAGCTTCGATTTTTCTTATATCCTCGGTCGCTTCATAGCCGCTTTTTATTGGCATGTGGCAGTCCATGAGAATAAGATCAAAAACCTCTTTCTTTGCGCACTCCACGCCGCCGACACCATCATTCGCATAAACAACATGCTTAAAGCCAATTTTCTTAAGAAATTTACGTATCAGCAAAACATTAAATTCATTGTCTTCAACCACCAATATATGGGCATCTTCAATTTGTTTTTGGCTGATCTCATCAACTGGCGGCGCAATACGCTTTGTGGGCTTGTTCATTTGTTCTTGCTGAGAATCTGAAATATCCAAAGGCAAAGCAAAAGAAAAGGTAGACCCTAACCCCTCCACACTTTCCACGGTAATGTCACCGCCCATCAGCCCGAGCAGATCCTGCGTAATTGTCAGCCCTAGCCCTGTGCCGCCAAATGTGCGCGTCGTTGTTTCATCGGCCTGCGTGAATTTATCAAACACAAATGGCAGCTTATCTTTCTTTATACCAATGCCTGTATCTGACACCGAACATTGCAGCAAAGCCCGACCATCGCTAATGACTTCATAATCCACAACGACAGTTACGCCGCCTTCAACGCTGTATTTCACCGCATTGCCGATTAAGTTCATAAAAATACGGCTGAGGCGTAGCGGGTCGCCTTTAAGCAGTGGGAAGTCTTCTTTTTTAAATTTGCTTTTTAAATAGAGCCCCTTACGATCTGCCACGGTTTTCAATGAGCCTGATACATTCTTGACAATGTCGCGCACATCAAAGTCGATGCGCTCCAATTGCACCTTACCCGCTTCAATCTTTGATAAATCAAGGATATCATTTACAATTTCCAAAAGCGCTATTGATGAAGCTTCTAATATCTCAAGCAGCTCTACCGCTTCATCATTACCCGCATATTCTTCACGCACCATTTTTGCGATACCCAAAATGCTGTTCAAAGGCGTACGTAGTTCGTGCGACATATTCGCCAGGAAGTCAGATTTTGTCTTATTCGCTTGCTCAGCGCGCAGCTTCTCCTCTTGCAAGCTGCGATATATATCCATTTGTTGCAGCCGCGCTAATTCAAGCTTATCTGTGTAATCCTGCATTTGCAGGTTAAGCTGCTCTTTCTTCGCAATTTCTTCATTTAACTTGCGCTGCGCCAGCCTATCTTGCGCCTTTTGCCAGAAAATAATGTAAAAATAAGAAGCAAGCACGATTGTAAACAGAAGGCCGCCATAAAGAATAAGATATTTCTGCCACACATAGTCGCTTTTCACTGTATTTAGCGGCGTAAAGGCCAAAGACCAATCCGTGCCAAAAAGCCTAAAGTCCATATCAAATGACTTAACGTCATCCGCATAGCTACATTGCTCCGTTTCAAAAATAGAGTGATACAACCCCGCATCTTGATAGCCCAGATTCAAGCATAAATCTTGATTGAACCGGCTGCCATGTCCATCAAAGAATTTATTAATATCTAGACCAAGAAAGATAAAACCATGCTCCGCATAGTAATTTTCAAAATCAATCCGGTTCGTGATTTTCTTGCTTTGCCCATCGACAGTAAATAATGGGTCAATAATAAAGACATCCCGTTTCTTCGTGCTTTGCGCTTCAAGAAAAGCCATCTTTGGCTCAGCATTTTGATAAACCGCCTTTAACGCCTTTTCAACTGCCTTGCTGCGGGTCACATCTACCCCGTGCTGCATTTGGACATCGTTAAAAGATTTCATGAAATGTACGGGATAGACCTGCATGGTTTCTTCCGCGACCACCAAATGGTTGCTATTGCCGTATATATTCGTATGAAGATTTTTATATTCAGGGTAAAGCTCAGGAGTGATCTCAAGCACAAAAAGCAAGCTATCAATATCTGGCTCAAACAGTAAGATACTGGTCGAAAAAAGCTCAAACTCTTCCAAGCCCAAAGATTCATAGGCATAGAAATATGCTTTCATATAACGCAGCGTACTATATTTCGCGATAAGAAAGTTTTGAAATTCCTGCGCGACGCGGCGCGCTTGTAACGCTAGCGCCTCATTAGTTTTGCCATGTTCATACCGATCCATTTGCACATAAGTCTTCGATGACAGCAAAAAGCCGCAGATCAAGATCAAAGCAATATATAGATATGATGTCTTGCGCAAAATCCCCCCCTTTGCGGCAATATCGCCATTAGAGCGCAAGCAATACCGCGTTACACTTCCCTGACATGTTTTAAGAAGCTTTCAACAGATGTTGACAAATTTGAAGCTTCTTCACTAAGACGCAAAGTATCGGATGTCATCTTGCTCGCAGATTCACCAGCCGAGACGATAGACTGGTTCACACCTTGAATCTCATCAACGGTATCCGCGGTCACACTAACCGTGTTGGTAATCACGCCGGCAATCTGCTGCGTTACGCTGGTTTGCTCTTCTACTGCCGCTGATATTGCGCCAGAAATATCATTCAACTCATGAATGACCTTAGCAATCCCATTAATCGAGTCAACCGATGATTTTGTTGCATCTTGTATAGCGACAATTTGACCTTCGATTTTCTCAGCCGCTTGCGTCGTTTGCGTCGCCAAAGTTTTTACCTCATTAGCAACAACGGCAAAGCCCTTGCCGGCCTCGCCCGCCCGCGCAGATTCAATTGTCGCGTTCAACGCCAGCAAATTGGTTTGCTCGGCAATTTGAACGATAAACTGAATAACATCACCAATTTCTACGGCCATGTTTGCAAGGTTCTCAAAGGCCGCGCTTGTGCTTTCCGCTTCATTCACGGCATTCGCTGCAATACCGCTAGAGTTAGAAATTTGGCGGCTAATTTCTTGAATCGATGCCGCAAGCTCTTTTGTTGAGTTTGCCACTTCTTCCATTTCATTACGTGTCATCGTCATATTCGCTTCAACCTGTGAGGCTTGTGATTGGCTACTGCCCATCTTCTGTCCCATATCGGCGGCGCTGCTCTCCATGTCATTCAAATCATGGCTAATCTTGTCAACGATGCTTTGTACGGATTCCTCAAAACGATTCGCAAGGTCTTGCATCGTTTGGCGCTTCTCTGCCTCGTTATTTTTACGGTCAGCTTCCTGCGCTTCTTGCATTTCGATTAAGCCAAGGGCGTTGTTTTTAAAGATCTCAAGCGCACTTACAATCGCATTTAACTCGTCATTTCTGTGCAAGGCTTCAATGTCAATATTTGTTTCACCTTTTGCGAGTGAATCTGTCGCGCGCGCAATACTGCGCACAGAATTGATTGTAAGCTTAGCAACAAAAACAGAAATTAGCAGCGAGATAATGACAAGGCCAACGCTCAACGCCGCGGAGGTTTTCATCATTTTTTCAACTTCGGCTCCTGACTTTATAGAGTTACTCTGCATCTCGTGGCTCATGGCGTTAGCGACTTCTGTCGCAGCCACACTGTCATCAGCCGCCTGTTTTGCTTTATCCACCGCTTCATCACGCAAGTTTTGCACGAGCTTTATAAGCTCTTCATAAGTCGCATTATATTTGTCCAAATTACTTAGAACAAAGCCAATATCAATCGACATCATGGACGAAGCAATATTAAAAATACCGTCTTCATTATTGCCAATATAATTTGCCTGAATACTTTGAATCACTTTATCTAGGCTCGTTAATGAAGCTGCATCTTGCGCTAGTCCTTCCTTATATCGCACCAACGCCGACTTTAACTCCTTTGCATCTTCAATCAACAGCAACATTTGCGCCGAAGCTTCAGGGTTTGAGCCTGCCGCTTCTTCAGTAAGTAAATTATAGAAGGCAGAATTAAGGCTAATCGCCTGTTCGATCACACGTGATAAATCAAGCGCCGCATTAAAGTCAACATTGACAATCTCATTAGATGTCGCCGCTAACGATTCAATCGTCTTGGTGTTCTCAGTAAGGCCGGCAAACAAGTCTTGCTTTGCTAACGTCATACGCTCATTAACGTTCATCGCGCTAAAGCCTAGCACCACTATGCTAATAGACAGTAAAAATATAGGAAAACCAAATTTCAGTGCAAAAGGCCAATTTTTGACAGCAAAACGTTCGAACATAAAAAGGGCTCCTCAAAAATAATAAACATGCCGATAATCATGGGAGGGCAATAAATAAATAAATAAAAACAAATTAAAGTATATTCTAATATAAACGCAATAATTTAAAAATCATTTAATAAAAAACAACTACCGCTTTACTCTAACATGATTCT
>DELD01000034.1:0-280 GCA_002354205.1 Micavibrio sp. UBA2705
TTCTGAACATTTACAAATCAGCTATAAAACCATTTATGCGCTATTCAAAGACCTTAAACATATGGGCGAAGGTAATATCCTCACCGCCAGAGCCAAGCGCGCCCTAAGCCGTGCATTTTATGATTTAAGCGAAAAAATATATCGCGAAGATAATGGATTCACTAATGATGAACGTTTTGATGTCACATTTGAGATTATTCACATGATTGGCTGGTCACCAGACAAAGCCAAACAGCAACAACCCCTAAAACCCGGTAGCGCACAGCATGATTTAGCTGAT